>MNWT01000009.1 GCA_001872735.1 Verrucomicrobia bacterium CG1_02_43_26
GTTTTTTATATATTATTGTATGTGTATATTATATATATGTTATAAATTATTTATAAGTTTATTATGTGATTTTTCTACTCAAAAGTCAAGTAATTTTTGGGAGAAATATTATTATTTTTTAATTTGCTCTGCAATTTCCTCAAGCGGATAAGCCCAGATTTCGGAGAGAGTGGGATGATACCAGTGGGTTTTAAGAAGATCAAAGACAGTGGCATTTAGGGTGATGCCCACGGCGATTGAGTGAATGAGCTCGCTGGCATCCTTTCCAACGCATTCGGCGCCTAGGATTTTGCCGGTTATGGCATCGGCAAATATTTTTACATAGCCCCATTTTGCTTTCATGAGGATGGATTTGCCGTGGTCGTCAAATGGGTAGCTTGCTGTGAGGTAGTTGGCGCCCCGTTTTATTAAATCAGATTCGAGGATGCCGGCGATTGCGATTTGGGGGTCTGTGAAAATGATTTGCACGAGATCATTGTAGTTGATGGGTTCGGCTGTTCCCGTGAAAGCGTGTTTAGCGGCGCATTCGCCCTGTAAGATGGCTACGTGGACGATCTCAATTCTGCTGGCACAGTCTCCAGCGGCGTATATAGAGGGATTTGTGGTTTGTTGGTAGTCGTTTGTTTCGATGTGGCCGGTTTTGCGGAGGTGGACACCTATGTTCTCCAACCCCAGGTTTTGCGTATTGGGAGAACGGCCGAGCGCATTAAAGACCTTTTCAGCACGGCAGTTTACTGCTTTGCCATTGTGTTTGAAAATGACAGAGACTTCATTATCAACGAGTTCTATGTTTTCAAGTTCTGTATGCGTGTAGACGGTTATGCCACTTTCTTTAAAAACGTCTTCCAGGACCCTTGATGCGTCTTCTGGGATGTTTGTCAGCAGATGAGGGCTGCGTTGAATGATGGTTACTTGAACACCGATGCGGTTCAGGAATTGGGCGAGCTCACAGGCGATGAAGCCGCCGCCTAGGACAACAATGGACTTTGGGGCGGTTTCTAGCTCCAGGATATCATCGCTGGTTAGGTAAGGAATGGTGTCTAGGTTAGCAAAGGCGTGTCTTTTGATCTTTGAACCCGTAGCGATGAGGAATTTGTCTGCCGTTAACTGTGTGCTTTGTGAGTCGTTGAGTTCAACCGTATTTTCGTCAATAAAACGGCCTTGGTAGCGGAAGAGCGTGTATTTCGGAGAGTGAAGCTGTTCTTCGCGGTATTTTTGAAATTCGGCTATAACGCGTTGTTTATTTTCCTGAATAGCTTGGATGTTTGCTTCTGCCTCAGGGACTTTGACACCAAATTTTTGTGCTTCTCGAGCTGTGTAGAGGACTTCAGCCGCATAGATGAGCGCTTTGGAAGGCATGCAACCCCTTAGGATACAGAGCCCGCCGAGGATATGGCTGCCATCTATGATGGCTACCCTTTTACCGAGATCAGCGGCTGTGCGAGCGGCTGCGTAGCCTGCGCTGCCACCGCCGAGGATGATGAAATCAAAGTGGTTTTTCATTCTGTTTATGGGGTAAGCGGACTAGATCTTTTGTAACGCTTCTTCGAGAGATTGGAAAGAATCGATTTCCTTACCCTTGACGAAGAGCTTGAAACCACTACTGAGAGTAAGATCTGTCATGACAAAGACCTTGCGGAAGTGCTTCTGGCATAGCGTCTTTTGGACGGCAGAGAAGTCAGCGGAAGGTGGCAAATAGAGGACGGCTATACCGACCTCGTGAGCTACGATTGCGTTAATGGCATGGGCTACGGAGCTAGGTGAGGTTACAATAAGCTCAGCATAGGCACCTCTGAGATCCTTAAAGGCCTTGAGATAGCTTTCATCCTGGGTTATGGCGTAGAGATCCGCGAGATTATGCACCATAGAGGAATTACCTGAAGGAACGGCGTTATCCCACCATTCCTTTTTGCGAACAAAGAGTTGCTCTTGATCGTCTGCGGTGAAGAAGTAGCCTGGATTTGCAGTATCCTTAAAGTGTTGGGTGACTGTTTCGATTAATTGCTTTGCACGCGCTAGGTAGGTTTGCGAAAGGCCTGGCTTGAGGATATCGACCTTTCCCGCGAGGCTAAGGTATGTTTCTGCTAGAGAAGCGTAATCGTGCAAATAACCATTGATAGAAGCTTCAGTATCATAACAGATGGATAAAAGGCCGTTTTTAACGGTATGAAAAGTGGACCAGAGGAACTCGGCGAGCTCATGTGCTTTTGCAAGACAGTCCTGACGCTCGAAGTAATAACCAGCTTCTGCCAAAGCCTTAACGGTAAGGGCATTCCAATAGAGAAGTTGTTTTTTATCGATGCCAGGGGCGATGCGCTTTTCACGGGCTGCTAAAAGCTTTTGACGAGCAGCTGCTAGGGTTTCTCGCATATGGGCTGTGGCTTCCGTTAGCCTTGGGAAAGAGAGCCCATCTTCGAAGTTGCCCTCGTCGGTGATTTGGTAGGCTTGGCAAAAGGCTTCGGCTTGATCGAGAGGGAGAAGCGCGCGAATTTCCTTTACGGACCAGACATAGTATTTGCCCTCTACGCCTTCGCTTTCAGCACTGATGGCGGAAGCGAAAGCGCCGTTAGTTACCGCCATTTCACGGAAAAGGAAATCGATTGTTTCCTCTACAACCTGCTTATAAAGCGGCTTGCGGTATTGAAGCCAGGCAAGTGTGAAAGTAGTTACCAGAAGAGCGTTATCATAAAGCATCTTTTCGAAGTGTGGGATATACCAATTAGCATCGACACAGTAGCGCATGAAGCCGCCGCCAATATGATCGTAGAGGCCACCTAGAGCGATGTTGTCGAATGACTTAGTGAGGACTTGATCTATATCAGTATCCAGGGGGGCGTGGCTTGTTTCGCAAGAACGTGTATTGCGTACCGATAGCAGGTAATCCAGGCACATAGAGAGCGGGAACTTGGGTGCGCCCTGAAAGCCGCCATTTCCCTTGTCTGCCGCTGAACAGAGAACCTGAGCGGCACCGATGATGGTGGTGTTTGAGAACCTGCTAGTATCCTCCGGAAAAGGATTGTTGAGCATGAGGAGGTTATTGGTGATGCTGTCTGCGTTCTCAGCGAGCTCGGCAGGCTTCTTCTGGAAGTGGCTTGAGATGCGCATGAGCAGCTGCGGCCAAGGGATGATACCGTGGCCGATATCTTCAGGCGGAAAATATGTACCCGCGAAGAAAGGCCGTCCATCAGGGAGACAGAAGACATTGAGCGGCCAGCCACCCTTTTGTTGCAGCATTTGAATGACATCCATGTAGAGATTATCAATGTCAGGGCGCTCTTCACGGTCCACCTTGATGTTGACAAAGTGCTTATTCATGATTTCGGCGATGTACTCGTTGTCAAAGCACTGGCGAGCCATGACGTGGCACCAGTGGCAGGAAGAGTAGCCGATGGAAACGAGGACAGGTTTGTTCTTTTCCCGAGCAATCTTGAAAGCCTCTAGGCCCCATGGGTACCAGTCTACAGGGTTATTGGCGTGTTGCCTTAGGTAAAGGCTTTTTTCAGTTGAAAGGCGGTTTGGCATGATGGTTACTGGTGATGCAGCGTGTTTGCAATGGGCTTTTGGGAAGGATAGGCAGAATGTTGGAGAAAGGCAAGAGTAAGGAGATTTTATGATTCATCATGACGGCTGTAATACTTTATAGCAAAGGGATGCGGCGGTTTTTAGGAGAGGAGATTTGGGGGTTGAGTTTGTAAGGCGGATGTGCGATGTTGGAGAGACATGGCACGGAAATCGAGCAGGGTATTGTGGGCGGAGAAGTTGGCTGGAAAGTCTGATGGGAAGAGGTCTTCAGATGAATGTTGCGCTTATATGACTAATAAAGTGCCGTATACAGGTTTAGTGCTCGGGATAGACCCGAGTTTAAGAGGGATGGGGCTTGCCTTGGTTGAGTTTGATAGAGGTAAAGGGATATGTGTCGAGACAAAGACACTGAAGCTAGCACAGAAGCTAAGTATGGCGGATTGCTTGGGCGAGATTTCGCGTAACGTGACACTATTCTTGGAGAAAGGAGATGTGCGGCATGTGGCGCTTGAGCAGACCATTTATGTGCAGAATTTCCA
Organism: Verrucomicrobia bacterium CG1_02_43_26; assembly: GCA_001872735.1. Lineage (NCBI taxonomy): Bacteria > Pseudomonadati > Verrucomicrobiota > Verrucomicrobia bacterium CG1_02_43_26. Next base: position 4,062 of record MNWT01000009.1, read on the forward strand.
GACGGCACAAATCCTTGGGGCGGCTAGAGGAGCTGCTATTGCGGCGGCAGCAGTACGCAGATTGCCTGTATTCGAGTATATGCCATTGCGAGTGAAGCAAGCCGTTGTTGGGTATGGGCGGGCGAGCAAAGAGCAAGTGGCTAAAATGGTTTGCCAGCACTTGAGTTTTGAGTGCCCATTACCGCCGGATGAGGCGGATGCGGCCAGTGTGGCCATTTGCCACGCATTTACGTATGTGGATGAGGGCGTTTGAGGTAAATCGGCTCCAGTCTTTATGTTTAGGTTTTATATGAAATTAAACTAAATTTTATTAGGCATCAATTGAGTGCCGTTTCTATCTTTTTTGGCTCTTTTCTGGTGATTATCGCGCTCTTTTTTAGCATTAAAAGACACGGTTTGTTTCACCTGAAACAAACATTTTGAAAATGAGGGCTCGGTATTAAATTTTAGGCATTAAACTTTAATAAGGAAGTTACTCCGATTTTTTTGAGAATACGCGAGAGAGGCTGGTTTTTTAAATTATACAATTTTGTGCCTAGCGATAATTTAACGGTAATGTTTACGATTTGAATGATAAGACAAGAATTGACCGATAGCCAAGGCTTTCGGAATTGGGGGACAGTTATCCTGAGTACCCAGGTTTTTTGGGTGCCTTGTTAGAATGCTTACTGAGATTACGAATATTTAAGCAATAGACATGAGCTCCATGGTGTCCATTGTGGTGTCTAGTGTTGCGGCGTTTAGTTGGCTTAGTTGGCAGAGCGGGAGACGGACTTCGGGAGAGGCGATGAGGCCGGCTTTGTGCATGGCGTACTTGATGGGAGCTGGGTTTGTTTCGATGAAGATGTTTTTGAAAAACTCGTAGTATTGTTGGTGGAGTTTTCTTGCAGATTGAAAGTCGTTTTGGAGGGCGTAGTCAACCATTTGAGAAACCTTTCCCGGCAGGTGGTTTGAGGCAACGCTGATGACACCCTTGGCGCCTACGCTCATGAAAGGCAAGGTGAGGGAATCGTCTCCACTGAGGATAAGGAAGTCATTGTCCAGACGTATTTTGATTTCGGATACACGATCGCAAGAGCCACCCGCTTCCTTTACACCGATGACATGGGGGAATTTTTCACGAAGCCGCAGCATGGTATCGACGCCGTACTCGATACCGCAACGAGAAGGGATAGAGTATAGGATAATAGGCGTCTCCGTGGCATTGGCGATTTCGCTGACGTGCAGAAATAGCCCCTCTTGGGTGGGCTTGTTGTAGTAAGGAGCCACGATGAGGAGAGCATCCGCGCCGGCTGCTTCGGCTTCCTTGGCCTTGATGACGGCATCTGCGGTGTTATTGGAGCCCGTGCCTACGATGACCGGGACGTGCCCCTTTGCGTTTTTAATAACCAAATCCATAATACAGCGGCGCTCCTCCGGAGTGAGCGTAGGAGTTTCCCCTGTTGTGCCTAAGGCGATGAGACCATCTATGCCCTCATTGATTTGCCTTTCAATTAACGCTTCCAAGCAAGGCCAGGAGATTTTACCCTCGGACATAGGAGTGATGAGGGCGGTGTGAGCCCCATAAAATGATGTTGTCTTTTTCATAGAAAATTTATTATAATTCAAATAACAGGATATTGTTGTTGTTCAAATTTACCCCACTTTAAAACAATGTCGACCCAACTGGCAACCCTGGAGATGTTTAGAAATCTCCTTCAATTAGCGGTAGAAAATGGCGCTAGCGATATACATATTAAATCCGGAAAGCCGGCCTATTTAAGACTTAACGGGCATCTGGAGCCGATAGAGATGGATCCCTTGACGCAAGATGAGATTATTAATTTTATTGAAGCAACGGTACCGGCCCAAGTGATATCCGGCTGGCTGAAAGACGGGCAAGTGGATTACTGTTATAGTTTGGACGATATTGGGCTAGGACGTTTTCGGATAAACGGATTTAACCAGAGAGGGACGCCGAGTATTGTGATACGGCACGTGAAAGACTCGCCACCCAGCTTTGAAGATCTGCAGCATGACGCGGCCTCTTTAAAAAAGTTGTGTAACTTTAAAGACGGTATATTGCTGATATGTGGCCCTACCGGTTGCGGTAAGAGCTCTACGCTGGCAGCTATGCTGAATTATATAAACCACACGTATGACAAACATATAGTAACCCTGGAGGATCCGATTGAGTATAATTATACAGACGATCTGTGTATCTTTAGCCAGCGGGAAGTGGGGATAGACGCGGCATCCTTTGAACTAGGCTTAAAAGCTGTTTTACGACAAGACCCCGATATTATATTGATTGGGGAGATGCGAGATCAGGAGACATTTAAGACGGCCCTTAGGGCTGCGGAGACGGGACACTTTGTGTTAGGTACCCTACACTCCTCTAATGTGAGGCAGGCGATACAGAGGCTGTTTGAATTTTTTGAAGGAGAAGAGCAACACCATATGAGGCGACAGATAGCCTCGACCCTGCGCGCGATTGTGGCGCAGTCGCTGATACCCTGCCAAAAGAAAGGAGTTGGCCGTGTGCCCGCCGTGGAAATGTTGGTGGTGGACGCGGTGTCTGCTGATATTATTGAAAAAGGAGATTACTTTAAAATACCCCAGCTATTGGAATCCTATACGGAGACGGGCTCGAAGTCCTTTAACATGGATTTGCAACGCTTGATTGAAAACGGGCTGATCTCAAAGCAAGACGCGTTAACGTTCTCACCCAACCCGAAAGCGCTCGAGATGAATCTGAAAGGCATTTACCTCAGCAAAGGCGGGATAGTAAAGTAAACCCTTATTCTTCTTCTGCTTCGTCTTCTGTTTCTGATTTCGTTACCTTTTTCTTGGTGGCTGTTTTTTTCTTGGCAACCTTTTTGGTGGCCGTTTTCTTTGCAGCTTTGGGCTCTTTGGGAGCAAATTCGAAGCCGATGGTACCGTCATCCTTTAAGATGAGATGAGCGGAGAAATAGCGGTTGGTTTTCTTTGAACGGAATTTGTCGATTAAATCTGTCTTCTTTTCCGTGAGCAACTTTTGGAATTGATCGGTGGGGATGGCGCGGCTGAGCAGTGTACGACTTACGCGGAAAGAGCAATTGGTGCCCTCCTTGTTATGATTCTCGCAGATGTAGGCTGTGGGAGTTTCGTAAATTTTGCCATCTTTATGCGTGCAGAGACCGAGTTTAGCCTTGGGACATTGGCCGACAACCGGGTATTGCTCGATATTTTCCGGTACACCTGAAGAAGAATCATCACCACTGGAACCGAAGTCGAATTTTACCTTGTATTCATCATCCATTTTGAGCATGGCGGAGAAAGGTTTACCCGCTTTGGATTTAAAGTCATCGAGAGGACCCAGGACACGATCCTTAAAGAGCGTGCGAATTTCATCCTTACTGAGCTTACGGTTACCCATGATCTTATAAATAGTAACCTTTTCGTCTTGGGAGCGGTAGGCACGAAGAGACTCCATCATAGGGAGGTTATCTGAAGGAGAAATGAGATCTGATTCCTCTGCGAGCTTAGTTTCCTCAAATTGCTTGGTATTTTGGACGATCTTTTCCGTCATTTCGGTGATACCATCCATAAAATCCTTGCGAGAAAGTTTACCATGCTCGATTTGGTGGAGGCGGAATTCCCATTCACCCGTCATAGTAGGACTGGTTAATTGGGCGATATCGGCGTGTTTGAGGAACTCGATGAGACTTTCGGCTTTGACGGTTGGGATGAGCTCACGTTGGTCACGCTCTAAGTAGTGTTCTCTTATTAAATGCTCAATAATTTGGGCGCGCGTGGCCGGTGTACCCAGACCCTTTTCCTTCATGGCATCGGCGAGCTCTTCATCCTCGACGAATTTACCGGCGCCCTCCATGGCGGAGAGGAGAGTGGCTTCGGAGTATCTGGGGGGAGGTGTGGTGGCCTCCTCTTCGAGAGCAACTTCATTTACATCTGCTTGAGCCGGGCTACCATCCTTCTCTGAAAAGGGCGGTAGGTTATCCTGTTGTAAGGAAGCTCTGCCATGGACCTCCATCCAACCCGGGATGACGAGGACCTTGCCCTCTGTTTTAAAATCATATTCACCCAGTGTGGTGATACGCGTTGTGACATCGAATTCAGCTGCTGGGTAGAAGATGGCGATGAAACGACGTACAATTAAATCGTAAATTTTTTCCTCATCAATAGAGAGATTATTAGGAACGATATCCGTTGGGATGATTGCAAAGTGATCACTAATTTTTTTATTATCAAAGACACGCTTATTGCTTGGGATAACCCAGTTGTTTTTAAGAACACGGTTAGCGAGCTCCTGATAACCACCCTGGAGGTTTTTAAGCACGCCGGCGCATGTTTCTGGATAATCCTCGGGAAGTGCTTTAGCATCTGTTCTAGGATAAGTGATGAGCTTATGTTTTTCGTAAAGGGATTGGGCGACCTTGAGTGTTTTACCTGCAGGGAAGCTGAAGCGGGTGTTAGCGTCACGCTGAAGGGAAGTTAGATCATATAATAAAGGGGCATTTTGGCGGGTACGCTTTTTGGTGTCTGTGACAAGACCCTTTTCAAAAGATTGGGCGGCGGTGAGAATTCTTTCTGCTTCCGGTTTTTCCCAGATACGGTCTGCGCGGTCGTGTTCGTTGTCACCCTTTTTAAAATTTGGTTTTACGAAATAGCCCACGTAATCCCCCTCAGATAAAGAAAAGTCGCCCCTTAGGCGCCAGAAAGCGGTAGGGATAAAATTTTTGATGAGCTTTTCGCGTTCATAGACAAGCGTAAGCGTAGGAGTCTGGACACGCCCGACGGTGGCCATTTGGCGACTACGCTGACCAAACATACGGCCGGTGATGGCACGCGTGCCGTTGATACCGATGAGCCAATCTGATTCAGAACGACAACGAGCGGCATCTTGCAAAGGCTTCATTTCCTCGCCATCGCGCAAGTTTTTGAAAGAGTCGATGATAGCCTCCTTTGTCATGGAAGAGAGCCAGAGACGCTTAACCGGTTTTTTGCATTTTGCGAGGTCGTAAATATAAGTAAAAATAAGTTCACCCTCGCGACCGGCGTCACAAGCGTTGATCAAAGAACCGACATCCTCACGCGACATGAGTTTTTTAAGCTCATTGAAACGATCCTTTTGTTTTTCGATCGGTTTAGTTTTAAATTTTTCGGGGATGATAGGAAGCGTTGCGAGACTCCACCATTTAAATTTTTTGTCAATATCCTGAGGCATGAAAAGCTCTACGATGTGGCCGATCGCGCAAGCAATGATCATGGAATCATTCTCAAAATGATTACCATTTTTTGTAAATTTACCCAAGACACGAGCAAAATCTGCTGCGACACTTGGTTTTTCTGCGATGACAAGCGTTTTCATATAAAAGATGTATTAAGAATACTTTATAAGCTGTATTGGTGTTATAAGTTTTGCTTAAAGGCAACCTTATTTTATAAAGGAGAAGAAATAGACGAGTGGACGGCAGAGCTCGGGAGCTTTTAAGAAGGAGGAAAATTCATTACTCCGCGATTTGATATCAATCGCTGGCACCTACGATTTTATTAAGCGCCTCGCGAAGATCGATGAGCCTTGAGGCAACGTGTGTGGGGTCTGAAAGGCTTTCGATATGAAACGTATCCATTGCGATACCATGCTCTGTGGTGATTCTGGCGAAAGAGATACTGAAGTCATGATCTGAGATGGCGCTTGCCATGTGGTAGAGCAAGCCGATTCTATCCATGCCCTGGACTTCGATGATAATTTTGCCTAACTGGTTATCCTTGTATACATTGACACAAGCGGCGGCGCGGAGTTTGTAGTTATCCCTTTGCTTTGCGAAAGGCGTGCTTGCCTTTTTGACCTGGGCGATGATGGCCGGAAGAGGATCCTTGTGTTTGATAATGATATCATCCAACTGTGCACGAAATTGGAGACGGAGCTTTTCGTTTTGAATGGGCTGGTTATCCCCTGAGGCGACATAAAAGGTATCTATGGTGATAGCATCTCTGCGAGTGATGGCCTTTGAGCTGAGGATATTTAAACCGACGGCGGAGAAAGCGCCTGTGAGCTCAGAAAAGAGACCCTTGTGGTCACGCGTGATAATGCTTACGGTTGTAAGACTTTGATCCAGATCCTCCTTCCAGTGGACGATGGGGGAGTTATAGCTTTTGGGATCAGAAGGTAGGGCATAAAGCTGTTTGAGCATGCTCAAGTGGAGCTGCATTTCTTCCGGCGTGAAGAGAATAAAATATTTATTAGGAATGAGCGCTAAGTCCTCCTGGATTTGCTCTTCTGTAAAATCGGGAAAAATACTTTTTACGAGATCATTATAAGCTACCTTTTTAGAGTTGATACGGTTGGTGAGGTAATGGGCATCCGCATCGAAGCAGGCGAGTGTTTTTCGGTATAATTTAGTATGCAAAATTTCCTTGTAGCTATTCCAGAGATCCTTGGCTGTGCCCTTGGCATCGCAGTACGTTTGCACATAGAGGTAGTGAAGTAGCTCGGGGTCTTTAACAAAGTCCGCAAAATTTTTGGCAGTTTCGGGGTCATCGACATCGTAACGCTGCCATTGGCGCACCATTTCCAAGTGATTTTTTATGATGAAAAGAACGATCTCCTTTTGCTTGGGATTAATGCCGATACGATCCAACATGGGAGCAGCGATGTCCATGCCCGTTTTGCTGTGACCTTTTATGCCAACGGATTTACCGATGTCATGAAGCAGCATGATTAAATAGAGAAGAGAAGGCCGGGTGGTTTTACGAATAGCTTTTGCGTACTGAGAAGCCTCATCATCGACCAAGTTAAAGACATTATCCAAGACGCGAATGGTGTTGAGCGTGTGGATATCTGCTGTGTAGCGATGATAGTGCTCGTGTTGGACCAGGTGTGTGAGCGGGGCGAATTCGGGGAGGAAAGCGCTTAGCGTTCCATGCGCGTGCATATTAAACAAGGCAGGGTAGACTTCTCCGGAAGTTTGGAGAATGGAACGAAGACATTTATTGGCACCCTCATCACGAATGACATCTTGGGTGATCAGATCCAAGGAATTTCTTATCAAGCGAACGAGCTCGGAATCCATGGTTGCGCTGTATTGCTGGCAGTAGCGATAAATACGAATGAGCCGAATAGGGTTTTCAATAAAAACATTTTCGTTTACGGCGAAGAACTTATCCTCCTTGAGAACGAAACCATCGATCGTTTCTTGAACTTCCTTATCGCGCTTAAGCAAGTTCCGGAAAGAGAATTTTTGAGGCGGTGTGGTGGTGGAGAGCCGAAGTAGGCGAGTCTCTATGAAAGAAGCGATTTGCTGGATGTTGTGTGTGTGTTCATAATAATCACGCATAAACGCTTCAACGCGTTTGAAGACATCGTGATCATGGTACCCTAAATTTTCGGCGATCTGAGGTTGGCGCTCCAGGCTAAGAATGTCTGAGGCGGTATCGCTTTGGAAATGGATTTCGTTACGCACACTCAGGAGGAAATCGTAGGCACGCGTGAGTTGGTTGTATTCATTTTCGGTGATATAGCACTGATCGAGTAACGCTTTTAAAGAATCGATATTCCAGTAGACACGCACCATCCAGAGTATGTTTTGGTAATCGCGCAGCCCGCCGACACCATTTTTAATATTGGGCTCTTGTAAGAAAGGCGTATGGCTGAATTTGGAACGACGCAAGTTAGAATGCGCTAAGAACTCCTCAATTTCTTTCTTAGAGTCAGATTCTTGGATAAACGCGGTATATTTTTCCTGGAAAAAATTAAACAACCTTTTTGAGCCAGAGATGAGACGAGCCTCCAGGAGAGAATTTTTCGTATAGACGTTAATTTTTGCCTCGTGGATTGCCTCTGTAATCGTGCGTGTGGAGTGGCCTACCTTGAGTTTTAGATCCCAAAGCGGGTAGAGGATTTTTTCTGATAAATGCTCTAAGAAACCCTCGATGAGAGCAGGATTCATTTTATGAGGGTAGAGGAACATAATATCCACATCGCTAAAAGGAGAGAGCTCTGATCTACCATAGCCTCCGAGGGCGATAATACTGATCGGGTAAGGCCATGAGCCATGCTTTTCGGTATACGTTTTTAAGGCATAGTCATACAAATGCTGAATGAAAGTATCCATTAAAAAAGCATTAAGGGAGACGATCTCTTTACCGGATGCGCCCTTTCTATGGAGACCGAGGAGAAGAAGATGACCCTTTTTTAGAAATGATTCACTGACGCGTAAGCGCCCTTGATCCCCATCGAGGTGCTGTAATTGGAGGATGTGATCAGCGTCCTTTCTTATGCGTTCCTTTATTGTATCCATTCGGTAGGCTAACCTGTTTATCATACAAATGAGCGATTACTAAAGACAACTATAAAACATAGGATGTATTTATGGTGTGCTCTCGTATATTCAATTCACTTGAAAATATTCCATTTTCCGGTTAGCTTAACGTAAGATGCAAATACTCTTTTGTTAATTAATTACCCCTACCAACAATGATTGAAATTGGAATACAGGTTCTGCTACATGGTTCTAGCATATTAGAATTATTAGCGTTTGTTGTAAAAGATATTTTGACGCTACGCTGGCTCTCAATTATGGGCTATGCGATGTGGATTGCCTATTTACTAACAGAAACAGAGGTTTTATGGTCAGCGATTCTGTGGAGTTTCTTATTCATATTTGTTAACCTTGTACGAATTTATTTAATATATAAGGAGAATAGGAGTGTTTCGTTTACTGAGGAAGAAAAAGATCTATACCTTACGGTTTTTCAGAATTTTACGCCACCCGAGTTTATGCGATTGATTAAGCAAGCCACGTGGGTGGATCTTGATAAAAGCGAAAAGCTGATTGCTGAAGGGGAGCAAGTGAAGGATATTATGCTGATTTATAAAGGCAGTGCGAGTGTGGTCAGTAATGGTGTTGAGCGGGCGTTGCTTTTGCCGGATCAGTTTGTGGGGGAGATGAGCTATTTATCCGGGCATCCGGCATCGGCGTCCGTTGTTGCTAATGAACCGATGCGTATGGTGAAGTGGTCCCAGGAGGATTTAAAAGCCCTTACGAGACGCCAGCCCTCGCTTAAAAACGCATTTATGTCATTACTCACAACAGATTTAAGCACAAAGCTGCGCCGTTCGGATCAGACAGAGCCACCCTTTCAAACCACTTGATTTTAATGAATAACCCCTACGAAAAATGATTGAAATTGCATTAGAACTTTTAGGCCATAGTGCTAATGGATTAAAGCTGTTAGCGTTTATTGTAAGAGACATACTGACACTGCGCTGGATATCGGTTATGGGCTACGCGATGTGGATTGCCTATTTGCTAACACAAACAGCGGTTCTGTGGATAGCAATTTTGTGGAGTTTCTTATTTATATTGGTGAATCTTTTCCGAATTTATTTAATTTATAAAGAGAATAGAGGTGTTTCGTTTAGTGAGGAAGAAAAGGATCTTTTCCTTACGGTGTTTCAGAATTTTACGCCAGTCGAGTTTATGCGATTGATTAAACAAGCCACGTGGGTGGATTTTGATAAAGGCGAAAAGCTGATTGATGAGGGGGGGCAGGTGAAGGACATTATGCTGATTTATAAAGGCAGTGCGAATGTGGTTGCTCATGGTATCGAGCGAGCGTTGCTTTTGCCGGATCAGTTTGTGGGGGAGATGAGCTATTTATCCGGGCATCCGGCATCGGCATCTGTTGTTGCTAATGAACCGATGCGTATCGTGAAGTGGTCTCAGGAAGATTTAAAAGCCTTTACGAGACGCCAGCCCTCGCTTAAGAACGCCTTTCTGTCATTGCTAACAACAGATTTAAGCACAAAACTACGCCGTTCGGATCAGTCTGAGCCACCCTTTCAAACCACTTGACCGAAAATTGCTTTAAGTGATTTTTTCGATTAAGAGCCAATAGGGACTCGTTGTTTTGGGGGCTAAGCCGACCGAGTTATTCGAAGATGAGATTTTGTAGTGACCGGGGTTGAGGTTCTGTACCCATGTGCCAATGGCTTGTGCTTCGAGATCGCCACCGGGATGCCCTGGGTAGATAACGATACTTAATAGGCCAGTGAGTTTTAATAGCTTAAGTGAATGATTGAGGGCGGCGATGGTGTTGGTTGATTGGGTTATGACGGATTTATCTCCGCCAGGTAGGTAGCCTAAATTGAATACGATGGCGGCGATGTTCCCCTGGTATTGAGAAGGGACGGCAATATACATATCCTGATGACCCCTTTGGAACAAAGACACGCGATGATTGAGGTTAGCCTTTGAAGTTTTTTGGCGAGTATTTTCGATCGCTGATTCCTGTATGTCAAAACCGAATACATGGCCCCTTTCTCCTACAAGCTCTGCCAGAAAAAGGGTATCGTGACCATTGCCAACAGTGGCATCGATGGCAGTATCTCCTTGTTGAATACGTTCCTTAAGAACGAGGTGAACCTGTTCAACGAGCCTCATGATCCTTCGTGTACAATTCGATGTATCGATTGATAGAGACCTCTGGCTCGATTTCGCCCCTGTTTAGCAAGAATGAGAGAAATTGATCCGCAAAGAAAGGACAAAGGAGCGTGCCCTTTGAGCCAAAGCCATTAAAAATGAAGCAATGGGAGTGCTCCGGGTGAACGCCGAGAAAAGGCCTGGAATCACGCGTGCAAGGACGGACACCGGCACGTTGGTCAATAATTTCGATTTCATGATCTTCGATGAACAATTTATTAACGGCCTCCAGTATTTCGTTTCGGGCCATTTCTGTTGGATTATTATCGAAGGCATCCCAAGCGTAAGTGGCTCCCACGCGGAAGATGCCATTTTCATTTGGGATAAAAGAATATTTTTTGTTTAAGATATGATCATTGTCTAGAGGAGCACGAACGGATAAGAACTCTCCCTTAGCCGGGTTAAACGGGAGCCAGGAGAAAAGAGGATTATGGATGGCGTAGAAGCCCTCGCAAAAAATGATATTATGAGCGCAAATATTCTCCCAAGCTATTTTAGAAGATGAGAAAGTTAAATCCTCATATTTGAACTGAGCTTTTTTGTAAGCATTTTTTGTTATTAAAAACTCTGTGATTGCGGTTAAAAATTCACCTGGGTTTAGAATTCCTCCCTGTGCGATCTCTACTGCGCCGTGCTCGTTATGGAATTTTTCAGAAAGCTCATTTGGTTTGAAGACCCTGCTGAGGTAATTTTTGTAATCAGGATCTTCGAGACGAGCGACTAGTTTTTCTGTTTCAGCCTCGCTTTGCAGGATACGAATAATGGATTTCTCCTGAAAGAACTTTTTATGAAGCGCTGCCTCTGCCTCCCTGTAAAACGATTTTGCAACGGGAAAGTATTCAGGGAAACGCCAAGAGAGGACGAAACGCTTGCCCGTGATCGGGTTCAGTAAGCCGGCGGCGACCCGAGTGGAAGAATCCCGATGATCGTTATCAATAACAAAGACAGACTTGCCCCTTTGGATCAGCTTCCAGGCAAGGATGCTGCCGGCTATGCCCTGGCCGATGATGAGATAATCATAGATCATTCGCTGTGAGCCTTCTTTTTAGCGCGTGTTTTTGCCAACATTCTTTTTAGACGAGCACGGAAATCGGAACGGACGATGAAGCCCGGGCAAGACGGAGTGCCACAGAGGCAAGGATGATCCATGAAATGCGCGAGGTCGTAACCATAATCATACGTGAGCTCTTCGCCCGCTTTGATGTCTCTAAGCGAGAGAATCCAGATATGGCCCCGAATAACTTCAGCTTCGCAGTTAGGCTCGCAAGAGTGGTTAATAAAGCGAGCATCGTTTTTAGGAATATTGCCATCGATGTCGTAACGCTGGTTGAGCTCGAAAATATAGACAAGACCCTTGCCCTTTTTTCTAGCATCATTTTCCCAGGCAATCGCACGGCGCTCGGATTCAGCCTTGGTAATTTTCTCACCCAGGTATTCGATAACACGTGTGCCCTTAGGGATGTCTACTGCGGCAAATAAGCCACGGTTGTGGATGCCGGATTTACTCAGCTTGTATAATTTTTTTTGCATTATAGTGTTTCAGCCTTAAGCTCTCTTGTCATTAAAGTGTAAAGGGCCTTGCTGGGGGACTTTTGGTGATACAAGACTTCGTAGAGTTCGTTTAAAATAGGCGTTTCGACATGATTTTTTTGAGCTAATCGAAAGAAACAATCCGTGGCATTCATGCCCTCTACAACGGTTTTACGGTTTGCGAGAAGGTCATTTGTACTTTTACCCTCGGCGATATTCTGGCCAAAGCTACGATTACGACTCTTGGGAGCTGTACACGTGGCGATAAGGTCGCCAAAGCCACTTAAGCCGTAAAAAGTATCCTTATCTCCCCCCAGCTGCGTGCCCAGCTTAACGAGCTCGTGTAAAGCGCGCGTGAGATAGGCGGCTTTGGTGTTATAGCCTAATTTAAGACCATCGCAGATGCCCGCACCGATTGCGTAAACATTTTTCAAACAACCCCCGAGTTCAACGCCAGTAACATCAGTAGACAAGTAGACACGAAAATTTTTGTTACTGAAACTATTTTGTATTGATTCCGTTAACGCGCTATCAGCATGAATTGCCAAGACAGACGCGGCCGGTAGTGCTTCAGCGATTTCGCTTGCGAAATTTGGGCCAGAGAGCACGCCGAAAGGAATATTGGGGATGACAGCTTTTAATATATCAACCGGCAGTTGCAAGGAATCCACATCCAGACCCTTGCTGAGACTGATAATGGCTTGAAGATTTTCCGCCGCGGGGAGGTGTTTTTTAATATCATTAACCAAAGGCCGCAGACCCTGAGAAGGGCAGGCGAGGATGATGACATCCGCCTCCATAATGGCAGGAGCAATTTCGAAACCGATTTGCAGGTTGGGATCGAAGCCGAAGCCCGGTAAGTAATCCCTGTTTTCACGAGCATCATTAAGCTCCATCGCTAGCTCTAAACGCCTTGGTACGAGCGTGACGGTGTGGTTGAGTTTGCATAAATGAATTGCGAGAGCGGTTCCCCAAGCGCCGGAGCCAAAAATAGTCACATTCATAGTTTGTATTGGGTTGGAAAAGTGATATGGAAAATAAATTTTATAAACGAATAAAAAGAGTATCGCAAGAAAAGGAAGCATTGTCTACTATTCTGGACATAAATAAGTATTTTCCTTATAATAGGCCAAAACATGATACGGTTCATAATGAGATGGCACTATCGCCGTACCCAAAGGAAAATTTCGAAGGAATTGATTGCGCGAGTGGGTGGTTCGAATCGAGATGTTTTTCAGCCTATACAAAAGACGATGGAGGCGGCGCGCCCAAAGTATTCATTCAATGACAGGCCGCAGCGTAGGCCATTTTGGCGAATTGTTTTTTTTACGATTATTTTACTCGCCTGCGTTACCTACTTTGTGTGGGAAAGCATTGCCGGGTTTAAATTTTTCCAACAATAGACAACCAAACATTAATCGGCATTAGAGAACCTGCAATTCCGCGGGGAAAATGACCGGAAGAGAAGCCAGATCCTTCTGAGAAACGGGAGGAATATCGACCTTTGTAGCCTTCCAGCCACTATGAATCAAACGACCCTGAAACGGAGGGGAGCCGGCTACCTTACCCACGAGACGAAATTGCTCTGCCCTAAAACCAGGATTAAGGGTAACCGTTTGATTTTGGCTACCAACCTGTATGGGTTGAATATCAAAACGGTCTCTTAGTAAAGCACCACAACCCTGGTGGATAATGCGCCCGGCGGCACCCACTTGGGCATCATCATATTTTGAAATGTCTTCCATCAAAAAATCGACAAAACGCCCATGGGTTTGAAGGAGGCTTAAAAACTGAGCGACCGCGGCTCTGTTGCTGGCTTGAACCTCTGGGGACGAAAGGATTGCAGCGGGGGGGACGGAAACTGGTTTTTCCTTAATTTCTTCAAGTTCGTTACCGTTTTTAGATGGAAAAACAAGAATCAAGAAGAGCACTAACAATGCGGCAACAAGGCCGATGCTGTTTAAGAGTGTACTTCTACCGGCGAGTTCTGGCGTGAATGTGGCCACACTTGCCAAGACGGGGATCATGGCGATTGCTACAAGAAAGGCCTTCCAGAGCCGATTTATATTCTTTTTGAACATGTGTTTACTGGAGTTGGCGGTTAAACAGGGGTACCATACTAGACATATTCTAGGCAGTGAGGCGGGATAGCTCAACCATAAACTTTATTGTAGCGCCTAATGTTATTCTATAAAGACGTATTTATAGGGGTGGTATTCGAGGAGATTCGGGTACCATCCCTTTATGTTGGGACGCTTTAAGTAAACGGTTGAATAGAAGAAGAGGGGGATGATGGGGAATTCACTCATTAAAATAGCTTCTGCTTGTTGGAAATAGCCCATGCGCTCCACCTGATTATTTGTCCTGGCAGCAGTTTGGAGGAGGGCATCGTATTCCGGATTGTTCCAGTTGGTGAAGTTATTATTTGAGTTTGTTTGGAAGAGCTCGAGGAAGTTTGAGGCATCTACGTAATCGCCCACCCAGCTGGCACGTGCGATTTGATAATTTTTGCTACGCCGTGTGTTTAGATAGACCTTAAACTCTTGATTTACCAGAACTACATTTATGCCTAAATTGCGTTTCCACATCTCTTGAATGGCTTCTGCGACTTGTTTGTTGCGATCTGTGGTGTTGTATAGAATTTCGATTTGAGGAAAGCCCTTGCCTTCGGGATATCCTGCTTCTGCTAGTAGCTTTTTTGCTTCTGCAATATCTTCGTAAGTGGGATCGTTAAACGTGTAGCCGGCGGTATTGGGCGGTGTGAAGAAGTATGCGGGGAGTTGGCCGCCTTGTACAACGTGCTCTACAAGGCCTTTGCGATTTAGACTAAGCGATAGCGCTTTGCGTACGCGTATATCCTTTAAAGAAGGAATAGCAGTATTAACCGCATAGTATTCGGTTCCCAGCCCAGGCGCAACGTAGACTTGTTCGGGATGTTCTTTCAAATAAGAAGGTATTTGAGCAGGCGGAATTCTGTCTGTAATATCGAGTTGGTGGGTTTGGTAAGATCTTTCTTCGGTCAACATATCCATGGAGTAGAAGGAAATGGAGTCCAGTTGGACAGTTGAGCTGTCCCAATAATGGGGATTTTTCGTAATGGTAATTTTGTCTGTAATGCTCCATTCGGTGAGGCTGAAAGGACCGTTGCTGATATGGTTTCCCTGCCTTGTCCATGGGCTATCGCGTTTTTCCAGACCATCAAATTTCTCCAATGTTTTTTTATGAACAGGATACCATGAGGAGTGGCTTATAAGAGCTAGGAAATAAGGCGTTGGGTGGGCGAGCGTAATCTCAAAGGTGTAGGGATTGAGAGCTTTAAAGCCAACTGTTGAGAAATCTGGTGTAGATCCCTTGTGGTAGCCCTCTGCGCCCTTTACGACATAGAAGCTGTAGGCATAGGGGGCGCCTAGTTTGCTGGTTAAGATACGTTGATAAGAGAAGAGGAAATCCTGTGCGGTCACGGGATCGCCATTAGACCATTTGGCATTTTTCCTGAGGTTAAATGTGTAGGTTAACCCATCCTCGGAGACAGACCACGATTCCGCGACACCCGGTTCTGGGGTAAGATTTTCAGGGTGCATGGTAACCAAGCCCTCAAAGAGGCCGATGAGAACCTTGGACTCCGGAACGGTTGTGGCGAGTTGAGGATCAAGGCTTGCGGGGTCTGTATTATTGCCGATATTAAGGTGTTTTTTGGCCTTAGAATCAGCTGAGCTCTGTGTGCCATTAGAAGAACAACCCGGTAAAAAGAGGGAAGCGAGGCTGAATAGGGAAATTACTGTTAATTTTGTTAAATTTTTTTGTAGAAATAGCTTGCAAAACATACAGATTTTAATTTTAATTTCTCCTATCATGGCAGACGCTAATAAGAATACAAGAAAACAGTGTATCGTTACCGGAAAAAAAGCTCACAGAGGTGGCAAAATAAACCGTAAGGGACAATCTAAGAAAAGTGGCGGTATTGGTACGCACGTGACCAAGCATGTTGCTCGCACGTTTAAACCAAATTTGCAGCGTAAGCGCATCAAGCTAGAGAACGGTAGCATTATCAATGCTTGGGTTTCTGCAAAGGCATTGAAGGCTGGTTTAGTTGAATTAGCATAGTCTGATTAAATTTTTATACAAAAAAAGAGCATTCAATTAGAGTGCTCTTTTTTTATTGGGGTAAATTTAAGGCGGGTTTAGAAACCTTTAATTTTAAAAAGGCTGGTGACGCTTTCGTTGTGGTGAATGCGGATGATGGCTTCCCCGAGGAGTTGAGCGATGCTCAGTTCGGTGATCTTAAGATCGGTATGGCTTTTACGGGGTACGTTAGTTGAGTTTGTTGTAATAAGTTCGTCTATATTGCTTTTGGAAAGGCGCTCAAAACCCCTTTCATTTAAGACACCATGTGTGACGGCTGCTCGAACGGAGCAAGCACCATTTGCCTTAAGGATTTCCGTTGCGGCAACGATTGTGCCCGCGGTTTCTGTCATATCATCAACGAGTAAGATATCTCTGTCCTTAATATCGCCGATTACTTGGAGGGCATCTACGTCTTCTCCCGTTAACCTACGCTTAGCGACCATACATAAAGGAGCGCCTAGCATATCGGCATAAGCGGCTGCCATTTTCATGCCCCCGATGTCCGGTGAAGCAACCGTAAGCTTGTCACTCTTAAAACGCTGGAGGTAGTTATAGAAAACAGGAGCTGCATATAGGTGATCAACTGGGATATCGAAGAAACCTGTGATCTGTTGGGCGTGGAGATCCATGGTGAGGATCCTGTCTGCGCCTGCGCTTACTAATAGATTAGCAACCAATTTTGAAGTAATAGGGACGCGAGGTTTATCCTTTCTGTCCTGCCTTGCATAACCATAAAAAGGCATAACAGCGGTTATGCGATCGGCTGAAGCTCTTCTAGCGGCATCAATCATGATCAAAAGCTCCATGATGTTATGGTTGGCCGGCTTTGACGTGGACTGGATAATAAAGATATCAGAACCCCTTATATTTTCATCATATTTCACAAACGTTTCACCATCTGGAAAACAGGTGATGGGGGCGATTCCCAAAGGTATGCCCACGAATTCCGCCACCTCCTTGGCGAGCTCGAGGTTAGAAGTGCCGGAAAAAATTTTTAGGGAGCCCATTTTATGAGTTATTTAAGTGTGAGGTATCTTGGTTAAAAGAAGCGAATTGCTCTTCCAAATTAGTTAACCTTTTATAGAACTCAGGCAAACGTTTTTTATAGATTTCGACCTTTTGCGCTTGCTGGTAAGGATAAGCAGGTGAGCCGCGCACGTAGCTTTTGGGCTCTAAATTGTGGTTGATGCCGCTTTGGGCACCGATCATACAGGCCTTGCCGATTTTAAGGTGGCCAGCAATACCGGCTTGGCCGCCGATAACAACGTGATCGTCTATAATAGTGCTGCCTGAGATACCCACTTGGGCAACGATCAGGCAATGTTTACCTATAATAACATTGTGGGCGATTTGTACCAAGTTATCAATTTTTGTGCCCTCGCCGATACGTGTTTCACTGAAACGAGCTCTGTCAATGGTAGTGCCGGCACCGATGTCCACGTGGTCCTCAAGAACGACTCTACCGACTTGGGGTTCCTTATAATGTTTACCCTCTACGGTAGAATAGCCATAGCCTTGGGAGCCGATGACGGCGTTTGCGTTAATATAGCAATCTTTGCCCACCTCGCAGTAATCGTGTATGCTGACGTTTGCGGCGATATGAGTATCATCTCCAATAGATACTTTGGAACCGATGAATACGTGAGCCTCCAAGATGGCATGTTTGCCGATCTGTGCGTTGGGCTGAATAACGCAAAAAGGGCCGATATAGGCAGAATCTGAGACATTAGCAGACGGGTCTACAAAAGCAGTTGGATGGGTGCCGGGTTCAGGGTAGGGGTAAAATTCCTTTTCGATTTCGTGGGAAATTTTGAGCAAGGCGTAAGAAGGATCCTCGACATGGAGGAGAACCTGGTTTTCCTTGGGAGTACCGGCGTAGTTTTTGTTAACTAATATAATAGAAGCGTTGGAGCTCGGGACATCTGCCTTATATTTGGCGTTACCGAGAAAACTGAGATCTCCCGGTTTGGCTGTCTTGAGAGAAGCGATCGCGCGGATGGTTTCACCTGTAGATCCTTCAGGAGTACAGTCGCCAATAATAGTTATAATATCGTTTAGAGAATAATTGAGACGCATGGTAAAAAAAAAACCTGAATTGCTTCAGGGTTCAAGATTAAAAATAACTAATTACTTAGCAGAGGAGGGAGGATTCTCATTTAACGCGCTGATGACCTCGGCTGTGATGTCATAACTGCTGTTGGCGTACATGATACCCATACCGCTTGCGTTAAAGACGATTTCAGCACTGCGCTTCTTGGCGATTTTGGTAACAGCGTCCTTGATTTCGCTCAAGTGCAGGTTTAGCAAAGATTGCCTACGCTGATTGAGGTTCATGTCTGTTTGCTGACGGAATTGGTTGACGGAGATTTCCTTTTTACGGATTTCGTCTTCCTTCTTTTTAGCTTCCTCCATGAATTTCTTACGAGCGTCTTCTGTTAAAGCTGGGTTATTTGCCTTGGCTTCGAGCTCTTGATAGCTTTCCACGAGCTTTTGTCCATCTTGAACCATGCTCATAATTTCTTCCTGAGCGGCGTCCACCGAAGTAGCAAATTTTTCCTGAGATTCTTGAGCCTTGCGGTAGTTGTTATACACCTCGCTGACATCTACTGTGAGAATGCCCAGATTGTTTTTGGCAGGTGCTGCTGCTTTGGTGGTATCAGCTGCCATTAAGCTTAAGCTGGCGCTTAAAAAGGCTGCTAGAATAGTGATTCTTTTTTTCATTTTGATCCTTATTGTCTAAGTTGTTGGGTTATTAAAATCTTGCTCCGAAAGAGAAGTTAAATTCCGGCTTTCCGGAAGTACGCTTTTTGTTTCTTGTGATTGGGAACGCCAAGTCTACACGTAAGGGTGCACCTAACATGAAAATACGCAAGCCAAAACCCCAGTCATCTCTGTAGCCATTTGGGTTCCAGTTGAGCTCGCCCTTGTTAAGGAAACCGATGTCGTAGAAGGCTGCGATACGGACAGGCTCCATAACCCTGACGGTGTATTCGATACTACCGTATGCCATGGTTTTACCGCCGATTGATTCGCCTGTACTGTCACGAGGGCCGACTTTTCTGTAGCCAAAACCACGTAAGTCATCAGGTCCACCCATATAGTAACGCTCGAAGAACGGTACGGATTGGCCGCCGTAGCCCATAATGGTGCCAGTACGACCGAGGATGGAGAGTACTTGCTCACCTGTTTCAAAGGTAGGGAAGAACTGAGCGCCGCGTACGAATAGGTTAACATATTTTGTTTGTCCGCCAACAGGACCACCGGCTAATTCAGTACCCGCTTCCAAGCGGCTACCCTCGGTTGGGTAGATTAAGTTATCCCGTGTATCACGTAAGGCGGTGAAACCTACTTTTGAAATTGAGCGATAGCCTTTTTCGGATCGAATAAGCGGAGAAACATTTTGCGCTAGATTGAAGATGCGAACGCTTTCCAGGTGATAGAATACGCGACCCTCAACGAGCTCGAAAAGACGTTTACGGAAGAAGACCTCAAAGCCCATGCGTACCTCGTTGTACAAGGAACTTGTGTAACGGGACTCGTTACGGAAGAGCTCGAAACCGAATGTGAGCTCTCGTTCAAAGAGCCAGGGTTCTTCGAAATACAAGAGGAAATCATTAGAGCGAGAACCGATACTGAAACGAACACGGAATTTTTGACCCGCGCCCTGGAACCAGTTACGATAATTAAAGATATCGAAGTTGGTTTGGCTATATTCAGCAAAAGCGGTAAATTTCTCAATATTGCTCAAGCCGACACCGAAGTTAATCGAGGCGGTTTTAGCTTCTTTAACCGCGATGCGCAGTTTCCTTCTGCCGGGGATGTTTGTGGCTTCCGGCATTAAGTTAACTTCATCAAAATAACGGGTATTTTGGAGCCTTAGTTGACTATTCTTCATGCGAATAAGGTCAAACACATCTCCTGGAGCCAACGCAATTTCGCGAATGATAACTGTGCTTTTTGTTTTCGTGTTACCCTCGACAACGACAGATTCTACAAAGAATTTGTCACTTTCGTGGACGACAAAATTGAGATCGATGGTGCCATCTTTAAGGTTAGGGATACGCTCTGGAATAGCATAGGTATCTAGGTAACCGACTTGGCCATAGATGTCGCGCAACGTTTCCGCATTTTCATCAATCACCTCCGGAGAAAATACATCACCCGTTTTGATGGTGAGCGCCTTCATCAGCTTATCCTCCGGGAAAAGCTTGTTGTTAGAAATTTTAATATTACCGATGTAATAACGTCTTCCCAGATTGAGCTTGATGACGATAACCATACGGCTTTCGGAAGGGTACTCGAACGTGACGTCGGCATCGTTTAATTGCACATCCAAATAACCTTGGTTTTTGCAGTATTCACGGATGCTATCGAGGTCATCATAAAACTGTTCATCCTTAAAAATACCGGCGCCTGTGAAGAAAGAGAGGATGTTCCAGCGCTTGGTTTTCATGACATCGCGGAGCTTTTCCTGCTTTAAGTCCTCATTGCCCTCGAAAATGATTTTAGAGATGGTTATTTTCGGTCCCTCAGAGATATGGAAGACAACCGTAGCTTCGCCCGTTTCGGGATCACGCTTAACATCGAAAGTGACTTTAATTTTGGAGTAACCCTTTTTCTGATAGTAATCGATCAGCGTATTGGCATCCATCTTAAGCTGGGAGCCATCGAGTGATTGGCCGACGGCGGATTTAATTTCCTTTTGCAGACGCTTTGATTTATATTTGGAAGCGCCTTCGAACGTGAGTTCACTGATGCGATACTTGGATGTGATTTCAAAGACGGCGATTTTATTACCACTGGGAGCGTCATCTAAGCGGATCGTTATGAATTCAAACAACTTAGTTTTGTAAAGCGAGTGGATAGACTGGTCTGCCAGCGTGGTATCGTAGGGCTGACCCGGCCTTAGACGGATGTGGGCCTCGATCGCCTCATCACTCACTGTCTTAAAGTTTGTGAACTGAATTTTAACAGCATCAATAATAGGCTGTTGTTTCGGTGCAAACTGGGCATGCAGCGTGGATGCGCACATAAGTGCAAGCGCGCAAAAGGAGATTTTGGTTAAAAAGCGAAATCGCATGTATAGTATATTATGTTAAACAGGTTGATCGTCTATGTAATTTTCGAAACGAGTGAAGCGTTTGTTAAAAACAAGAGGAACAATACCTACAGGTCCATTACGTTGTTTGGCAACAATTAAATCACGAGGAAGGACAGAGAGACCTCTTTCTTTCTCATCATCAGCATCTTTCTGCCGAGATAATAATAAAACCAAGTCTGCATCTTGTTCGATAGAACCGGATTCACGCAAATCGGAGAGACGAGGTTGCCGACGCTCCTTTTCGGAATCACGATTCAACTGACTGAGCACAATGACGGGAACGTTAAGCTCCTTTGCCATTGCTTTTACTCCTCTTGAAATTTCTGAAATTTGTTGTTCGCGGGGGACTCGAGAGTCTGTTCCTGAAATCAGCTGAAGGTAATCAATGATCACGAGCCCCAGGGATTTTTGAGCTTGTACGCGACGTGCCTTTGCACGCATTTCTAAGATAGACAAACTGCCGGAATCATCGATCCACAAAGGCAGATCCTTGAGTAAGTTGGCACCCTTTGCGAGTTCTTTATGGGATTCCTGGGACAAAAAGCCATCCTTGAGCTTTTGCATATCGACGTGCGTATAACTGCAGAGCAAACGCATTGCTAGCTGTTCGGCGCTCATTTCGAGGCTAAACATCAGGGTAGGAGTGGGCTCACGCTTAGAAGCCTTTGGCATTAAAGCCGCTTCCGCCATGTTAAGGGCTAAACTGGTTTTACCCATGGAAGGTCTTGCCGCGACAACGATCATTTCCTGAGGTTTAAAACCGGAAGTCATTTTATCAAGATCGAGAAAGCCGCTAGGAATGCCCGTTAGCTGACCACGATTTTGGAGCATGAAGTTGATCTGGTTGACCGCGTCTTCAAGAGGCTCTTTGATCGGCTTTGCGGAATCCGTGATTCTATCTTCGCTTATTTTAAATATCTGCTGCTCTACGCCCTCGAGAAACATCTCCATGTCTTCCTGTTCTGAATAGGCCTCTTCGATGGTACGCGTAGATATGCGAATGAGGCGGCGTAGGATATAGAGTTCTTTGACTCGTTTTAAATAGTGGGGGAGGTGCGCGGGGGTATCAATACGGTCAACGATTTCATTAATGTAAGCATTGCCACCGACCGTATCGTATTCTCTCTTAGAGCGTAGATGCTCGCACAGAATGACTTCATCAACCGGCGTACCCTTTTTATAGAGGTCTAGAAGGGCTTGAAATACGATTTGGTGAGCCGGTTTAAAGAACGACTCCGGCATGATTTTGTTTTCAATACAGGCGGTGATGCTTTCTTGGCCGCCCTCTTGAATGCAACAGGCCAATAATGCTTGTTCAGAGTCCACGCTATGAGGTGGAACCCTAAAACTATCAACATTAATATGGCCAGATTTGCTTGCCTTGGCTCGATTAGGAGCCAAGACGGAATTTTGTTTTTTGCCTTTTGTCTCCGGCAGCATGAGCGAGTTTTCTCGGGATTTGGGTGATTACAAAAGAATACAGAAGGGGCAGTAATTAACCCTCGATTGGATTCTCTGAAACGACCTCAAATTTGAGCTCAACGGCAACATCATGATGCAGTTTAACGCGCGCTACATGTTGACCCAAATTCTTGATAGGATTGGGCAAAGAAAGAGCCTTTTTGTTAATCTCAATACCCGCTTCAGCGATTTTATCGAGCAACATAGTTGTCGTAACTGCGCCAAACATTTTACCGTTTTCGCCTGTTTTAACAGCGATTGCGAAACTAAGCTTTTCGATTTTGCCACCAATTTCCTTAGCGTCTTGAAGCTCTTTAGATAAGCGGTCTTCACGTGCTTTGATAAGAGCGTCGATACGCTTTTTATTGGCGTGCGTGACAGGTATTGCTTTGTTTTGCGGGATTAAGCAGTTGCGTGCGTAACCGAGGGCTACGGACACTACGTCTCCCTCGTGACCGAGGCGTTCAACTGGAGCGATTAATAAAACTTCTGATTTTGCCATTGTATTGTATATGATTAAATTTATGCGTTAGATGAGTGACAGATGGTGCTGAGGTTATCAGAAAGGTACATCGTCATCAATATCAAATTGAGAATCGTTTTGTGATGAGCGTGAGCTTTGTGAAACGGCAGCAGGTTCGCTTGAAGCGTAGGAATCGTTCTGGTTACTGCTAGATGAATTACCTTCACCATCACGGCCACCAATGAACTGAAAGCTTTCAAGGACGATGCTGAGCTTGCTACGCTTTTCTCCGTTATTCTCCCATTGGTCGAAACGTAAGCGCCCTTCAACGAAAATGGGTTTACCCTTGGTAAAATATTTAGAGACGACCTCGGCTTGTTTGCCAAAAGCATCCACATCGACAAAGGTAACTTCCTCTTTTTGAGAACCGTCTTGTGCTTTGTATTTTCTTGATATGGCTAATCCGAATTTACATACAGATGTACCGTTTGGGGTTACTCTTAGTTCTGGGTCTCTTGTTAAGTTCCCCATTAGCATTACTTTACTGAATCCGGCCATAGCAATAATTTCCTGTTTGTGATTAGATGTTTTCGACAAAAACTCTATATACGTGTTTTTCGAGACGTAATTTTTCTTTAAGAGCGGTTGGGAAAGCAGGTGCTGCTTCGCATTCTACTACGAGGTAGATTCCTTCAGGGAAAGATTTGTCTGTTATGCGTGCAAATGGTTTGGAGCCGAGGTTTTCGGTCTTTTTGACAACGCCACCTAGAGATGTCATCGTTTGCTTTACTTTTTCTACCAAGCTATCGATAGAGTCTTGGTATTTGCGTGAATCCAGGATAAAGGATACTCTATATTTATTCATATTTTCAGTTTTCATGTGAAGTTCGTTTTTGGTTAATTAAATTCATGGCTTTCAAGAGGCCGTGGTCAATTACATATAGCAAGCTTTCTACAAAATAAGGAATCTTATCGGTAAAAAGGCCTTTTTCAGCGGCAGAAAATTTGCCCAATACGTGATCCTTAAGATCTATTTGCGGGGTTACTTTTTGCCCTATACCTATTCTGAAACGCAGAAATTCTGTGCTGAGAAATTGGATAATGCTGGCAATACCATTGTGCCCACCGGCGCTCCCGCCTTGGCTTAATTTCAGGCAGCCGACATCTATGTTAATATCATCATAGATGACGAGGAGGGACTCTACGGAAACCTTGTAAAACTTGCAGATAGCAGAAAGGCTGAAACCACTCTGGTTCATGTATGTGAGTGGCTTTACCAGGAAAAGGGTTTTGCCTTGGTGGGCTACTTGAGCCACTTTGGCTTTAAACCGATTTTCCTTTTTCCAAGAGGCTCCTAGCTGTTTTGCCAGGGCATCTACCACTATAAAGCCGATGTTATGCCGGGTACTTCTATAGAAGATGCCCGGGTTTCCTAAACCAGCTATGATAGAGATAGACATTAATGAGCTTGTATAAAATATTAAGCAGATTCTGCTGCGACGGCTTCCGGTGCGGCTTCTGCTTCAGTTTCTTCTTCTTTGACGCGTGGTTCCGCACAAGAGACGATAGAAATTTCTGCATGACCCGTAAAGGTGACGCCTTCGATAGGCTTTAAGTCTGCAATGTGAATGGCTTCGCCAACGTGCAAGTTGGAAACATCAATTTCGATGTATTCCGGTAGTTTAGCCGGCAGACACTTAACATCAATGGCATGAAGATGGACATCGAGAAGACCATTTTCATTTTTAACGCCGGTTGATTCGCCGATAATGTGTACGGGGATATGAGCTGACATTTCCTCATTTGCGGAAAGCTCGTGAAAATCTACGTGTTCATAGCGGTCATTTAGCGGGTTACGCTGTATTTCCTGTATAACGGCTAATTTTTTGTCTTTGCCATCTACGCTTAGTTCGATAAGGACGACTGAACCAGAGGCCTTACGCATAAAGAACATAAAATCGCGTGCGTTGACGCTGATGCTGATTGAACCTGATTTACCGTATATGACTCCTGGAAGCTGGCCTGCACGTCTCATACGACCTGCGGGACCGCGACCTTTTTCTTCACGTAATGATACTGTTAACTCTAACTTTTTCATGAAATGATCTCTTAAATTAAAACTCTTAAGGTATAATAATTTTAAGGGATTGCAATATCAAAATTAAAGTTTCTGAGCGTTAATTTCGTTTGGTTATTGGGAGGCAGGCAGATAGAAGCAGTTGTAGCGCTTTTCTTCCCTAACGGTAGAAAGCGGACCGTGGCCAGGGCAGAGAATAGTGTTATCCGTGAGCGAGAAGATTTCTCGTTTATTATTATCAAGCGCTTCTTTGTAATGCACTGATCCTGTGCCCCCCTGGGAGCCGGCAAATAGGGCATCGCCCACGATCGCAATCGGCATTTCCAGGCCCTGTATGAGATACGTAGTTCCCCCTGGGGAGTGCCCTGGTGTGAGCTTTGAAGTAATTTCTATATTTTCAAATTTTAAATGGAGGGATTTAAAAGATTTGGCAGCAGAAAGCGCTTCGTTTTCGTGTATGTAGGTAGGGATGTTTTTAAAAGCTCTTTGTAAAGGAGGAAGGCAGGCGATATGGTCTGTATGGGCGTGTGTTAGGAATAGAGCCTTGGGGCGTAAACCATTATCTTTGATGAATTGTAGTATGGGGTGGGCATCCATACCCGTATCAAAAATGAATGCTTCAAGAGAAGCGGGATCCCATACGACATAGGCGTTTACGAAAGCGCCATAGTATGGGGATGGG
>MNWT01000010.1 GCA_001872735.1 Verrucomicrobia bacterium CG1_02_43_26
CGGTATTGTCCCGAAAATCTGTTTCTCTTAAACGATCGGCATTATGGAAATACTTAATTAATGCTTCAACGGCCTCTTGTCTTTTTTCCTGAGAAGGGTTTTCTGACATTTCATAATCTAAAAGCAAGTTAGACAAATCTTCATTCTCGTTGATTTCTGTTTGAGATATATCTCTGTTTGTAATATCTGATAGAATTCCTTCATTATTTAATGAGTTTTCTTTGGAAATATTCTTTGTATCAAACGATCTCGGGCTTTCCACCTTTTTATCGCCCAGGGAACCTACTTCTTTATTAAGTTCTTCTTTATTGCCTTCATTGAGTGATATATTGTTTCTATTTACACCTTCCATATAGTTCAATCATTCCTATTGATAAGATAGCATTGCTTTTATTTAAAATCAAGTAATATAGGTAAAACTTACGAGAGTTTTAGGTAATTATCCCCCCATCTCAAACTCGAAGTGCAACACTGCTCATTAAATCAGTAGAATCCAGTCTCTAAAATCCCCACCCTACCCGATAGGCATGCCTTACGCTTCCCTGTTTACCGGCCAACTAAAGTACTCCTGCTTTTTTCTTTATGAATTTTAGCTTGCGTTGCCTCATTTAAGACTATTACAGCACCCCAAACAGCAAAAAGGTACCGATTTGCGAATGGGGTACCTTTTGCTTTATTAAAGTTAAACTAAAATCGCTATTTATAACCAAAGAATTTGAAAGCTTTTTGAAAAAAGGTTTTTTTCTCTGGCTCTGGTTCTGGAACCACGACAATAAATTCATCTTCAGTCATTAAGTTTTCGAATAATTTATTGATTCTCGCCTGATACTCTTCGTTGTCCGAATTCTTTGAAAGAAGAACCCTTTTGAGCTTAACAGGGCTTGCACCCGCAGCCACTAAATCGTTCACTAACTTGTCAAAATCCGTCTTTGTTGCCGCAAAATGCAGTGGGGTGAAACCTTTCTCGTTCTCGACCAAAAGAAGATCCATAATGTCCTTGATGTCTATCTTGGCCTTGATCAGGATCTCCATTATCTTTTCCGAACCATTGTTTGAAATCACTTGATGCATTACGGCGTTACCAAACTCGCCCTTGGCTAACAGCAGCTCTTTAATGTCCTTGATGTCTATCTTGGCCTTAAATAAAACCTCCACTACCCCGAGAAGAGTTTGGTCTGCTACACAACTATGCAGTAGGGTATCACCAGCGCTGTCCTTAGCTAACAGGATCTCTTTAATGTCTTTGATGCCTACATTGGCCTTAAACAAAACCTCCAATGCCTTAACCCAACCGCCTTTTCCGGCCGCATAATAGATTGGGGGTTCCCCGCTCGTGTTCTTGGCAAAAAGGAGCTTTTTAATGTCTTCGAAGTCTACTTTGGCCTCAAACAGAGCCTCCAATGCCTTACCCAAACGGCCCCATTCTGCCGCATAATGCAGTAGGTTTTTATCATTCGTGTTCTTGGCAAAAAGGAATGCTTTGATGTCTTCGAAGTCTACTTTGGCCTCAAACAGAGCCTCCAATGCCTTCTTTAAATGGCCATTTTTTGCCGCAAGACCCACTACGCTATGACCCAAAAGGTCCTCAGATAACAGGAGCTCCTTAATGACCTTAAAATCTACCTTGGCCTTAAACAAAACCTCCAATGCCTTCTTTAAATGGCCATTTTTTGCCGCAAGACCCACTACGTTATTACCCAAAAAGGCCCTCAGCTAACAGGAGCTCTTTAATGACCTTAAAATCTACCTTGGCCTTAAACAAAACCTTCAATGCCTTATCCAAACAGCCTTCTTGTGCCGCATAATGCAGTAGGTTCATCTTATTCTGATTCTTTACTAAAAGGACCTCTTTAATGTCCTTGAAGTCGATATTAGTGGCATCCAGCGCCGTCAATACCTTTTCCAAATAGCCCTCTTCTGCCGCATAAAGCAGTATTTTTCCATCCCCCAAGCCCTTGACTAAAAGGATGTCCTTGAAGTCAATCTTGGCATCGTTCAGGGTATAGATCAAATAATGCAAACAGCCCTTTTGTGTTAAAGTGCCCGCATACTTAGCCTGTGCAAATTGCTTCAGATCTTCTTTTTTGTAACCCAGTAGAGTGAAAAGCCCGTAAGGATCGTTGTTCGAAAAAATACTGACGATCATCGATTTTTCTCGCGATGGGGTTGAATCGAAAAGTTCCTGCAGTAGCGCTTTGATGCCGTATTTAGGGTCAAAATTGTTTACGTGTTTGATGATCCTGGAATTGCCCGCTTTCAGTATAGGATTCACTATTTCAAAATAGGTTTCAGTCCGCATAAAGGCCTTAACGGAGGTATCCGACTTATTATCCTGAGTATTTTTTCAGCTTTTATACGCTACTTCAATTACTCCATCACTGATAGTTCTATTTACCTTTTCCTGCAACTTCGCATACTGAGTAATAAATTCACTGTCATTCTTATATCCTTCAATGTTATCTTTATATTTTTCCTTCAATCCTCCAATGATAGGAGAGTTGTCGCACCGCTTAGATTCATCAAGAAGCACATTTTTTATAAAATCTCCATCCTGAGCCTCAAATACAAGCTCCCAAGGGGTTTCGCCTATGCCATTTACATTACGCTCGGTTAAGAGGTCGGGGTTGTTATTCTTATTATTGTTATCTAAAATGTCATGGAAGGTTTTCCAAGCTTTGATAGATCCGATTTTAACTGCCCAGTGGAAAGCGTTATTTCCCTCGACGTCTTTTTCCTCTAAACGATCGGAATTATTGAAATACTTAATCAAAGCATCCTCGGCCTCTTGTTTTTCGTCCGTAGTAGGGTCGTCGATCATTCCATAATTCATCAATATGTCAAATCCCTTGCTCGCATCCTCCTTATTGATTTTTGTTATGTCCCGATTAACTAGATCTTTTCCATGAACTTGCTCATCGTTGCTTATGCGCTTTTGGGATGGCTCCCCTTTTGTTACACGCTTTTCCTCAGAGAGGAACTTTTTTTCCTCGGAAGGGGTTCTTCTGTGCTTATTTAACTTCGAAACATTATCATCCATAATTATTTACTTTATCGTCTTTTCATTAATTTGTCAAATTAACATAAAACATTAATAAAAAAATATAATTAGATTATCACTAAATAAAGCATTACCTGCCTATTTCACTTCCTCGTCCACAATTTCACTACAAGCATTCCTATCCTTCCCTTCATTACCTGAACTAAAAACATTTTGTACTTTTTAATATCCATAAGCATCCCTGATGATAGATGCTCATACAAAAATCAATGGGTCAAGACAACTTAGTTGAGTAAAAAGGTTAATTAAGTTGCCTTGACCATAAAAATAATCCGCTTAAATTAAGCCGATTCTTGGTTTTTTTACAAACCATGCTATATTACTGTATGAACATAGGGTCTTTTAGTGGTAACACCTTATTTAGACGTGGTAGCTGTAGTGGTGATCTCAAACTCGAAGTGCAACAGTGTGGTAAAATACTGTTGCACTTCGAGTTTGAGATCACCACTACTTCGAGCTTGAGATAGGTAAGCATAAGCATCTGAACACTATTTAAGGAATGTGCTAAACATTTATTAACCGTAAATGTACTAGGGTTAATCCCTCATGCATGGGCAATCCCTTTAGCGCACATGTTTTTATGAAAAAACAGCCCAAATACTCCTCTCATTACGGGCAAAATGTCAAAAAAACACAACAAGCTCGCAACTCCATCTACTCGACCAAGCTCATTTTCATGAAATACCCCCCCGCTTCCGTCTCCTTCAACGTCTTATCTTTCCGTTCACCTCGTGTGCCCTTCGGGCTTTGAAATCACCTTCTTTTACCCGCACAAAGTCTCAATATCTATCTCTCCATTCAGAAACTTCTTAAACTCGTCATTGAATGTCCCATAATCAATCTCTTCAAGCGGTGTATATCCCACAGACATTACCGGCTTTGTCACATACAATTTATCCACTAGATTCTTATACGCTTCCGGGTTTTCGAGAGCTCTCTTAAAATGTAGGTAAAGGCCTAAAATATTCGCTACAATTAAATTCAGCTGCTTATTTTTATCATTAAGAGCATTAATCACGTTTTCGCCAACGATCTGACTGAGCGCCTCTCTCATGTCACTGCCTTCATTAACCAAAAAGTGTGATACTTTCTTGGGTTTACTTCCTAGTATATACTGATTGAAGTAAGAGCTTTTTTCATACTGCTGCTGTTTTTTCTTGAAGACAACATTTATTCCATCTTCAAGATTTTTATCTAGGTACTCGGTAATTCCCTTAGATAGCTCCAAAGTCGCAAGCTCTTCCTTGTCGCTCATTAAATACCCAAATAAGGCCTCGAGCAGTTCGGGATAAACAACAAACCGGCGAAACAGAGGATCCCCATCTTTGCCCTTTTCCTTAAATAGCTCCAAAGCTGCAAGCCGTTCCTTTTCTGTCTTTAAACACCCAATGAACGCCTCGAACAGTTTGTCATCAGCAATAACCCAACTAAACAGAGGATTCCCCAGATAGGTCTTCTCCTTAAACAGCTCCAAAGCTGCAAGCCATTCCTTTTCTGTCTTTAAACCCCCAAAGAATGCCTCGAGCCGTTTGGCATCATAAATAACCTGCACGATCACAGGATTCCCCTTATTGTCCTTTTCCTTAAAGAGCTCCAAAGCTGCAAGCCGTTCCTCTTCTGTCTTTAAGCCCCCAAAGAATGCCTCGAGCAGTTTGGCATCTTTAAAAAGCTGCACGACCACAGGATTCCCCAAATTGTCCCTTTCCTTAAGTAGCCCCATAAAAAGCTCTTGTTCGCTTTCAGACAACTGCTCAAAAAACCTTCCAAAACCTCCATTCTTCCACATCTCAGGTATTGAGCTGTGGCAAAGCGCAGAACCCAATATTAATGCCGTGGACTTTTTGTCCGTCTCTAAACGCTGCTTTTTCTTTTCAATCGTCAGCGAACTCGGATCTTTCATTAGCCGCTCACAATCCATCACGTGATTGCGATCAAATTTTATAAGGGGCAAACAGTTCTTCAATGCCCTAGGCAATTTTTCTTCAAACAAGTTTAGCTGCATCTTATCCTGCTTCTCATCAGATTCTTTGCTTATTCCTCGAATTCGATCCATGAAATCGTACAGCACACCAAGTCTAAAGCTATACTTTGCTTCTTGTAGAAACACACTTACTTCAGGCTCTTTAAGTAATTTATTCAGGAGCTCTATCGATTTTTTGTGATCAAACTCCTCGTATATTTCCTTAAATTCAGGAATATACGTTTCAATAATTTCATTTTCCGATGCTCCTTCTCTCAACGCGCTCACAATCTCAAACCGCCTAATATAACTTATTGCCAGCTTCCCGCTACCTTTCTCATTCGGGTCACTGGTGAGCCCGTAGCTCTCAATTATATTCTTCGAAAAATCTGAATCAAAATCACGAGACAATTCATATTTAATGAGCTCATCTCGAAACTCCCGATCCGATTTATCCAGCAAGGAAATAACACTTTCTCCATTATGATTTTCGATCCAAGGATCTGCCCCTAAAAAAAGCAGAGCCTGACAACTCTCCATATCCCCATGCTTAAATGCCTCTAGCAAAAACGTCGATCCATCCGCACCCTGAAAATTCACCCAACTATTGGCATCCTCATTGATTATTCCTTTCTCATCGGTAAACACCCCACGAATGATCTTGTTTACGTCCTTTGCACTCCAATGCTCACCTTTATTAGAATATGAATACTCTTTAATCTCGTCAAATGCCTTGAGATACTTGAGTAATACCTGCTTCTCTTCCTCAGAAGCATTCTCCAATTCATAAAGATCTTCAAGTGCTCCTTCTAAACTCAAATCAATCTTCTCATTTTTTGCCTCATCAGGGGTTCGAATGCTAAATTTTGGCTTCCAGTCCTTCTTTTCAATGTTCCACTTATTAAACTCCTTAATATCAGGGGCTTCATCATTCGACTCACTACGCCGCCCGGACTTCTTAGCGATTTCAACCTCCTTGCCACCAAGCTTACCAACGCCTTCACCTCCCGATTTACCGATCCGAGCCCCCTTATCGCCAATGTTTTCTCCTGTAGAATTATTTATATTCATATTATTTTAAGTTTATTATAATCTTCTTACCATTAAGCACTGTTTACATAAGGCGAATTATTTTATTATATATTCATTGCACAAAAATGCAAACTTATATTTCGAAATAAAAAATCATTCGAAAGGCAACCGTTACCCGCAATGTTATCTGAATCCAAAATATAACCGTCCGCAATACAGGTAAACATTTGATCACCAAAAAGCCCGTTTTTTGTTTCAGGTGAAACAAACGTCCATTCCTACGACGAGTTAATGCATAAAAAATGGACAAATAAACATTAAATGGCGATCGATCGGAGATTAATAAATATCAAAAAATAGATAAAAAAAACTCAATAAGAGCCATAAAATCAAACTACCGAACTGGACCCTTCAGTCGATATACATAAATTAATTAAAAAAATCAAACCCCAAAAAATTGCTTTCCCCATTGATTTCTGAGCACGCTTCAAACATACTCCTATCATAATTGTTCCCCCCTCCCTCAATCATGCACCAGAACTTCATTCCCTCATTTCTCTTCATTTTAATCTTCACCAAAACCACCCTCATGGCAGGCTATCCGTCCGATCAACCCCGCCCATGGGTTCCTATAAAGATCGAAGATACCTCACTATCGGTCCAAATCGCAAAAACACCTCAGGAACGCGCCCAAGGCCTTATGTTCCGCAAATCGCTCGCTTCAAACCACGGCATGCTTTTTATCTTTCCCTCACCCCAAAAAGTAAGTTTCTGGATGAAAAATACTTCCATTCCGCTCGACATTGCTTTCTTTGATGCCGATGGTATCCTCCTGGAAATCCATTCCCTCGAGCCATTTAACAAAACAGCTATGACTTCTAGCAGCCCGCAAGTACTTTACGCCCTGGAGGTCAATGAAGGCTTCTTCTCCAAGAACAACATCGCCCCTGGAGCAAAACTCAACCTGCCGCCCACAATCACTCAAAAATAAAACGAGCGCTCCTTCGCAAGAGCGCTCCCAAAATATAATTAATCGGGGTAAATAAGCTTACTTCTTATTCCACCAGTCACTTGCCTTACCGGCATAATGATAGGCACTGTCTTTGGCTTTACCACACAAATCATAGGTCAACTCCTTAATAGCAACTCCGGTATTAGCTACAAAATTAGCCGCATTCAAAGCGTTATGACCCCCAAGGCCCATAATACCACCGGCTGCCAGCGTAATAATATTCTGCTCAGTAATAGTAGTTGTAAAAATCTTGTGATCCATATTAACCTCTACGCCCTGTTGATTCTTAACCGCAATCACGTCTTTACGATTACTGCTAAAATAGTTAACAATAAATTCGCGCCCATCAACTTTACCACGCATCACATTTGCGCCTTCGCCATAAAATTTAAACTCTAAATCATTAGGGTTAGAATAAGTCACAACAGGAATCTCTTTACCGTCAATCTTCACAGCTACCAACTTCAAATAACCGTCACAGGCTTCGCCTCCTGGAATCTTATCCAAAACAGTCTGCATCGGCTCTTTAGGGTTAAGCACCACCTTACCTGCGTAAGCCTTATTATCTTTGCTTTTGCATTGGTTGCTCGTATTATACTCAAACACCAAAGCTTTATCCGTATTGTTATATACTTCTGAGGTAAAGTAAACACCGTCTATGGCGCCAAATCCAACATTAAAGGCTGCCGCAGCAACTACGGTTGATAATATAAATCTCTTATACAATTTCATTTTATTGTCCTTAATCTAGGGTTAACGTTTATTTTGAGACTATTATTAGAGCACTGCCAAAACCGCTTGTCAATAAATTTCAAAACAAAAGG
Source organism: Verrucomicrobia bacterium CG1_02_43_26 (assembly GCA_001872735.1). Lineage (NCBI taxonomy): Bacteria > Pseudomonadati > Verrucomicrobiota > Verrucomicrobia bacterium CG1_02_43_26. Next base: position 7,887 of record MNWT01000010.1, read on the forward strand.
ATACAGCTTCTATAAAGGGTTAATGATATACCTATAAACCCTACTACCCTTTCTGACGCACCCCTTCGGGCACCCCGTCCTCAGACACACGCCCTTCTCCGCCTATCTTCAGTAATGGAAATATCAGCAAAGCCATGACAACCGCAGAGGCAATCAAGTACATTAGAAACGCGCCTGAATTCATACCGCCATCACCAGCCTCAGGCATAAAAGCATAGCCCATAACGATCGGCGAAACTCCTCCCGCAAGCCCAAAAAAGGCCGTCTGCAAAGCCACCCCTAACGCCTTATTCTTCTGGGGAGACACTTCATCAATATACTTGTAGTGGGAGGTGTACCACATCAAATTACCTACTCCTAGCACAAAAAAGCTCACCGGCATCAATATCCCCAAGCCCACAAGCCCCCCTACAAACAAGATCCAATAAACCGTCGCTCCCAAGAAACACACCATAGCCACGATAAACATAGGCTTAACACCTGCCTGATCAATAACCCCACGTATCATTAACCCTGCTATAATACTACCCATAAACTGTATTACAGTATACAATATAATTACATTATCCGTTAAACCCGTTTCTACTTTTAAATAATTAACCGAAAACGGAATAAACGAATGCCCGGCCAACGTCCACAGCACCGTTATCACCAAGTAAAGCCTAAACGGGCTCGCTTTAAACAGCAACTCCGGAGTATGTTTAAACATATCCCGAAAACTCCCCGCCCTCACCTTCTTCACCCCCTTCAATCTCCCCAATGCCCCAATCGAAGCAATCGAGGTAACAACCGTCATTCCGTACACCAGTACATACGCCATGTACTCTTCAAGCGTTCCAAACAATACAAAGCAGCCCAAAAGTGCTCCCAGTGAGGCCAAGTAAATAAAGGACTGATCAGTTGCGAAATACTTCCCCTTCAAATCTTCCGGGACAAGATCGTATAGCCAGGGATAAAATGCGGCGTAGCCAACAGCTCGAAATATGCAAAAGCCAAAAATGCTCCAAACTAAAGCATCTGCCATCCAAGAATGAGCCCCATTCCGTGCAGCCAAGGCCATCAGTATAGGAACGGTTAGCAAGAATGTTCTGGCCACCCAGGATGATATCATCTGCCGCTTATAGCCCAAATGGGGTATAAGCGCGGTCGCCAATACCTGCAGCGGCAACATCAAAAATTGAAATGATGTAAGCAAGCCTACTTGAAAAGTTGTTGCTTCTAAATAATTAGCCAGCAATATAATAGGGTTACCTAGGACAATCGTCCATGTTATCCCATTGAAAAACGCAAATGTTAGCCCGTGTCTGTACGCATAAAGCGTACTCTCTTTAAATTTTGACATCTCTAGTTTTTACCTCTGTTACCCTTTCTTATAGTTTTTATTTGATTTTATTATATTTGATGTAAATTTTACACCATAACAAAGATCCGACTTGAGTTCAACCCTTGATTCACATTTTTTATTGTAGCCTTCTTTGCAGACAGCACCAATAGCTGCATTCATGCCACAAAAAAAATCCAAACAACTTACCATCAACACCAAAATTACCTGTCATGATCCCAAACAATCCCACAAAAGCTTACATCGCCATCCTATTTGCATTTATTGCTTTGCTACCTGCGACAATGGGTAATCCGGGAGTCTTTTCAGATAGCCCCTCGAATGCATTCATTCCATCAGTTCACTACTTTAATACCGTGGAATCAAAACTTGGAATTACCTTCTATAAGCAGCTTTCTACCTACATTCAGTACGTCTATTTTCTCGATAACCTAAAATGTAGCCAAAATAATACACATTACCATTTCGGCGCAGATCCTAAATTACCCGCAGTAAAACAAAATCTAATCAATTTATTTACTAACCTACACGAGAGAATTGACTCAAAATATCATAACGAAATTTACAACCAATTCTATACAAATGCTAGGTTAGGTAAGACTCTTTTTGGCAAATTCGATATGGCTATTGTGAATCTCTCCGGTTTTGAGTGCAATAATTGTCAAACAAGCACTATCCATGAAATCCTAAATCCCATTCTCTCCTTCATCCAGCAATTTCAAACGAAGTACGCTCATGACATGGCAATCCAACCTTCCTATCAAGAAAAATCCGTTCATCAAAAATCGCACAATTTCATTGAGCAACAAACAGTTACCACTTATTGGCCCCTACCGATTGACCTCCATTACGTAGACTAAAGTTCTTCTAGTGAACTAACGTTACAATATTGACAGCTCTTAACAATCTACGCATCTTACAAGAAGAGTCATGTATAAAGAACAACCGGCCTTGAATCCTAAACCTAAATATCAACGCATTATCCTGAAGATCAGTGGTGAAGTCCTTCGGAATCAAGAAAACGGGGAGACCATTGATGCTGAAGTGCTTCAAAACATTGGTAAACAGCTCAAAGATGTTCACGATATGGGAGTCCAAGTCGGCCTCGTTGTGGGTGGTGGTAATATTTTCCGTGGTCTAAATGGTGCCAGCAATCGTGGTGTAGACCGTACTACTGGTGATTATATGGGTATGCTCGCCACTGTCATCAATGGCATGGCTATTATGGATGCATTAGAAAAGATGGGTGTCGATGCCCGCCTTCAAAGCGCAATCCCCATGAGTGCCGTTGCCGAACCGTTTATCCTACGCCGCGCCATCCGTCACATGGAAAAGGGGCGTCTTGTTATTTTCGCCGCAGGGATCGGTAATCCTTATTTCTCAACAGACACTACGGCTGCCCTTCGCGCTAACGAAATAGGTGCCCAGATCATTCTGAAAGCCACAAAAGTTGACGGTATCTACGATAAAGATCCTAAAAAATTCCCAGATGCAAAAAAATATACCGAACTTTCTTTTCTGGAAGCTCTGCAAAAACGCATCAAGGTAATGGATGCCACCGCTTTCTCCCTTTGTCTGGATAACCACGTACCCGTACTCGTCTTTAACATGAATAAAGAAGGCAGTATACGTGATGCCATCCTTGGTGCCAGCATTGGCACTCTTGTGCATTAATCTTTTTTTTCAATATTTAAACAACTAAACCATCTATTCTTATGAACGCTTCTATTGATGCCACCAAAATAGTCAAAGACATGACCCAAAAAATGAACAATTGCGTAGATCACGTCTTGAAAGAATTTAGTACGATTCATACCGGCAAAGCATCCCCTGCTATGGTAGAAAATGTCATGGTAGACGCTTATGGCTCTGCTATGCGAATGAAAGAAATCGCGGCAATCATGACACCTGATCCGCGCTGTATCACTATTCAGCCATGGGATAAAAGCATGTTGCAAGAAATTTCAAAAGCGATCCAAAAAGCAAATGTAGGCTTAAACCCTGTCATAGACGGCGCCCACATACGCTGCCCCATTCCGGAACTCAGCGGAGAACGTAGAAGCGATTTAATCAAGGTAACGCACACAATGGCAGAAGATGGCCGCATTGCTATTCGATCAGCCAGACGGGATGCCATTGACACGCTTAAAAAAGAGCAAAAGGCAGGCTCCATTTCCGAAGATGACCTTGTCCGCTACGAAAAGGAAATCCAGCATATCACCGATAAGCATAACAACGAAATTGCAACGCACCTTGTTAAAAAAGAGCAAGAGTTGAAGCACATTTAACCCTCCATTTATGTTCCTACATAAGGGACAACTCGTTGTCATCAAGCTCGGTACGCGTGTTTTAACGCAGGGTGTCGGTATTCTGAAAACAGATCTGATTCGCTCTGTCTGTCACGATATTGCTGTGCTTAAAAACATGGGTCTATCCATCATTATTGTCAGTTCCGGTGCTGTCGGGCTTGGCATGGGGCGACTTGGTTTTGATAAGCGCCCTAAAGATATCACAACCCAACAAATTTGCGCTGCAGTTGGCCAAAGTCTTCTCACCGAAACCTGGCAAAATGGGTTTGCGCCCCACGGCATAAATGTTGCTCAATTACTTCTCACAAGAGATGACCTTCGACTACGCAACCGCCACGTAGCCGTCAAAAATAGCCTCCATAAAATTCTTTCTCACGGCATTATTCCTATTTTAAATGAAAATGATGCTATCAGCGCAAACGAGTTGAAATTTGGAGACAATGACATCCTAGCCTCTCTTGTAGCCAGCATTGTGAAAGCACAACTGCTGGTTATCTTCTCTTCCGCTCCTGGTCTATTAGATAAGACAAATAATATCATACCGGTTGTTCCCAGTATCACCAAAGACATCGAATCTCTCGCCGGCAATACTACAGATGTAACGGGCACAGGGGGAATGGTCAGTAAATTGATGGCTGCTAAAATTTCAACTCAATCAGGCTGTGGTGTTTTTATCACTAGCGGCCTTAAACCTCACCCCATTCAACACCTGCTTGAAGGCGAGCCTGAAGGCACTTTCTTTGTTCCGAAAAAACAATCCTTACAATCTAAAAAACGCTGGATCGCTTTTTTTGAACACCCTAGAGGTAGTATACAAATAGATGCCGGCGCGGCAGATGCTCTTATAAACCGAGGCGCTAGCCTTTTAGCCAAGGGAATTATTTCTACGAATAGTAGTTTTGCTAAAAACGATGTTGTCAATATAGAGCACCCAGCGGGTAATCCTATCGCACGCGGGATTACGCAATTTAGCCAGGAACAAATTGATGCCATCAAGGGCATGAAGTCCAGCGAAATACAACCCCTCTTTCCAAAACACAAGAAACTGGAAGTGATCCATCGGGATCATTTAGTGACGTGGGAGGCTTAGGGAAAATACTTCCAGCATTGATTCTCACCGAACACCATGTTATAAAATCCACCATGCTAGCAGACAGATCTTTTGGTACCCAAGGTAAACCTTACCTCATCATCCTACACGGATTATTGGGCTCTTCCAGAAATTGGGCTTCTGTAGGCAAGCTTTTGGCGGAACATTTTGATGTTTATGCGCTAGATCTCATCAACCATGGTGTCTCCCCTCACCGAGATTCTATGACTTTTGATAACATGGTTGAAGATTTACATGAATGGATAAGCGCCCATGCAGTTTCTAAACATTTTTTCCTGCTAGGGCATAGTCTAGGCGGCAAAGTTGCTATGGCCTACGCCATGAAATATCCTCAGAAGATTCGCGGGCTTATTATAGAAGATATCGCCCCGAAGGAATACCATATACATTTCGCCGATTACCTCTTAGCGATGTTGAGCATTGACTTGACACATTTAAAATCGCGCCACGAAGCCGAAAAGGCAATCGAAACAACCGTACCAGACTGGGCCATGCGGCAGTTTCTTTTAACAAACCTCGCTCGAGAGGGAGATTCCTGGAAATGGAACCCCAATCTACAAGGCCTTCTGGCAAACCTTGCCCCTCTCATGAAATCTCCTATAAAAGAAAACGAGGTCTTCCACGGCCACGCCTTTTTTATTCGAGGCGAATCCTCCGGCTATGTTTTAGATGAAGACAAAGAAGCGATTAAAAAGCATTTTCCCCGATCTGCCCTCATGACGTTTAAAGACGGTGGTCATAACCTCCATATCGAAACGCCAGAGAAATTTGCCCGTGCCATCAGCCGCTACAAGGAATTCGTCAGCACGCATCCTCCTTTTGCCATTACAAGGGAAGCTGAATAAGGTTAGGTTAATTACGGTAAAGGAGCTGTTCCAAAGCACTCCCTAGCAATGTTGCCTTGCCATCTTTGATATTATCCCTTATAATTAACTTATTAAAAATGGAAAAAGGCCACAAAGATAAAAAAGAAAATAGTTTTCTTAACCTCCTACTCAATATTATTGCACCCGTTCTGCTTATGATGAAAGGAGGGCAATGGTTTGGCCTATCACCTACAGCAGCGCTTGCAATCGCCTTGGCCTTCCCTATTAGCTACGGTATCTATGATCTTATATGCCGCAGAAAGTATAATGTCCTCTCCATTCTAGGCTTTATCAGTATACTTCTTACCGGAGGGATCGGTCTCTTACACCTTCCCAAAGAGTGGATTGCTATCAAAGAAGCTGCCATTCCTTTATTGATAGGGATTGCAGTCCTTGTCTCATTAAAGACGAGATACCCTTTAGTGCGTACATTGCTCTTTAATAAAAAAATTATCGATGTACCTAAAGTAGAATCCGCCCTTGAAGAGAACAATAATCAAACAGCTTTTAATAAGCTTTTGCTTCGTTGTACCTACCTGTTGTCCTTTTCCTTCCTTTTAAGTGCAGTACTTAATTTTGCCCTTGCTAGGATTATTATACAAAGCGATACCGGAACGGAAGCCTTTACTCAAGAACTTGGGAAAATGACCGCTCTTAGTTTTCCGGTTATAGCACTCCCTTGTACCATTATCATGTTCATTGCCCTCTGGATGCTCTTCGCTGGCATTAAGAAACTAACAGGACTAACGCTAGAATCTGTCCTGCAACAACAAGGAAAATAAACCTTCTAGGCTCATAACCCATGTCAGGCGCGATTCCTATCACGATCATACGCCACCACAAGGAGCGTAAAAGTAAATGCAGTCTACAACCTCTCAAAGACTGCGAAGGTATTACTTTTATCGAGTTTAAGCCTGGAATAACCTTTGATGCCACAGGTTTCATCTTGTTGACATTAGATGGCCAGCCTCTATCCGAAGACGATGCCATCCACCCGTTGCTTTTATTGGACAGCACATGGAGGCTTCTTCCTCAACTGGAGGGTTGTTTAACGGGAAATCCTATCAAGCGATCCCTCCCAGAGAATCTTCAAACAGCTTATCCAAGAATAAGCAAGACTAGCCAAGACCCACACCGTGGCCTGGCTTCCATCGAGGCTCTCTATGCCGCTAAAAAACTGCTGGGGCAAGACGATCCCGCCCTCTTAGATAGCTATTTTTGGAAACAAGAATTTCTGCAGAAGAATTTTTAAAGAATCCCGCTTGACTCTCCAAGAATAAGTGATCAAATGTTCACTAATGAGAGCTTTACCTTCGGTTGTTTCAACATCATCTTCTTCCAGCAAAATCCCTTTCATGCTAAGCTGCGTGCAAGCAGGTTTCTCATCCCCAGCAAGTGACCATTACGAGCAGGCGCTGGATTTACACGAACTCACGATCAAACACCCTGAAGCAACCTTCTTCGTGCGCGTGAGCGGAGAATCCATGCGCGATGCAGGCATTTACCCTGATGATATTTTAATCGTAGATCGTTCCCTTTCGGCTACTTCTGGAAATATCGTAATTGCTATTATTAATGATGAATTTACCGTCAAACGGCTTGTTTTCCATAAACAAAAGTGGTTCTTGAAGCCAGAGAACGCCAGTTTCCCGGCTATTGAGATCAATGGTGATAACCCAGCCCAAATCTGGGGAGTCGTTACCTTTGCCATTCATAATGTTTACCCAAACGCATAAAAAGTGAACTCATCGATGGATAGCAACTTATACCAAAAACAACAAATCACTCCCACCATTCCCTTTATTGGCCTAGTGGACTGTGATAACTTCTTCGTCTCTTGTGAACGCGTATTTCAGCCGAAGTTGAAGCGCGTACCGCTTGTTATTCTTTCCAGTAATGACGGTTGCGCTGTATCCCGCTCCAATGAGGCTAAAAAGCTGGGTATACGCATGGGGGCTCCCTTACACGAGTTTCAAGAAATTGTACGAGAGCACGAAGTTGTTACCCTTTCCTCTAATTTTTCCTTGTATGGAGACCTCTCCAACCGAGTAATGCGATTATTGCAACGAGAATACCCAAGTGTAGACCGCTATTCTGTAGATGAGGCCTTTATCCGCTTTTCGCACAGAAATCCGCTAAAAGCCAAGAATAGTGCCATAAAAACGCTAAATACGATCCAGCAATGTCTGGGAATTCCTATATCAATAGGCATTGCAACAACAAAGGTCTTAACAAAAATTGCGTGCTACCAGGCAAAAAACAACTCGCATTACAACGGAATATGCTTAATTGGCACGGAGCCCGATCGGCTACATACTTTGCAAAAAACACCTATCAGCAAAGTATGGGGAATCGGCCGGCGTTATTCCGAATTCCTTACAAGCCGAGGCATCCACACAGCACTGGATTTTACAGAGATCCCGCAAAGCTGGGTAAAACGGCACATGTCCATACTGGGATTACGTTTACAGATGGAGCTGCAGGGATTATCGAACTGCTTTCATCTAGGTGAAGAGCATGAAGCTCAAAAAAGCTTACTGCGTTCCCGCTCCTTTGGGCAGCCAGTTACAGATAAAGCAAGCTTGGCAGAAAGCCTGGCCGCACACGCTACCTCCGCCGGAGACCGTCTAAGGAGGGAAGGGCTCGTGGCATCCGGAATTGGTGTATTTATACGAACGAGCCCCTATGCGTATAAGCCACAATACAGCAACAGCCTTGTACTTTCGTTTGATGACCCCACAGACTATACGCCTGACCTCATACACAAAGCAACGGAGGCTCTCACTATTATCTACAAGCCGAACTATGAATACAAAAAAACAGGCATATTCCTTACCGGGCTTATGCCAAAAGAAACCGCAACGCTATCGCTCTTTAAAACTCCCCAAGAATACGCCAGACAGGCTAACCTTATGAAAATATTCGATACCCTTCGGCAGCGCTGGGGTAAAGAAGGTTGTTTTTTCGCGGCTCGCGGGGTTTCCACGAGTTGGCACCCCAAGACGAGCACAAAGACACCTCGCTATACCACCAATTGGAAAGAACTGCCACGGGCAGTTTGCCAGTAACGACAAATTACCCTTTAAACGAAAAATAATAAAAAAAACATACGTTTCCTGAAAATAAGTTTTTCTTATCCGCATAAACGATTCAAACTGACAGATAATATGCGTCACCTAAAAGAAACCCTGGATCATTTAAACAAGAAAGTCGGTACCCTATCCCAGAAAAAAGCTCTAGTCGGTTTTGATGGCTTTATTGATGCTATTACACGCGTTGTCGACCAACGATTCGGACCAGGAGAGGCCTACTCGCCCATCAATACAATCGATACGTTTGGTGATCATATTAAAAATGCAGCAGGCAAGGGCACAAACTTTGAGCTCGTAACACTATTGAGAAAAATAGGGGGCAATGGGCCCATTATGGCCAATGCGTTAATGACGTTTAATATCAAGACACGCTATATAGGTTCCTTAGGTTACCCTACTATTAACCCTGTTTTTGAGGAGTTTTGCAAAAAAGCTGATGTTTGCTCAATTGCTGAACCTAGCTACACAGCAGCTCTGGAATTTGACGATGGTAAAATCATGCTAGGTAAAACAGAAAATCTGGAAAAAATTACCTACGAAGCGATCGTAGAGAAAATAGGCGAAGGTATGCTGTTAGACCACTTTTCTAGGGCTGATCTAATCGGATTGGTCAATTGGACCATGTTGCCGCACATGTCTTCTATTTTAAACAATTTGCTGGATTACGTATTCCCGGCTATTGGCCCACACGCAGATCGAGTCATTCTATTTGATCTGGCCGACCCTCAAAAACGCTCCGCAGAGGATTTAAGCGGGGTACTCAATATCATTAAACGCTTTCAGGCTCATGGCGGTGTTACGCTTTGCTTAAACAAAAAGGAAGCTTTCCAGGTCTATAATGTTCTATTCAATCACCCACATGAAACAGAAAACGATGAAGCATTCTGCGTCCACACGGCCACAGAGATCCAGCAAGCCCTGGAGGTGACAAATGTTGTCGTACGCCATCCCAGGGGAGCAGCCTGCGCGCAAAAGCAGGAAACCGTTTACGCGGAAAATGCCTATGTAGAGAAACCAAAAATCTCTACTGGCTGTGGGGATGTTTTTAACGCTGGATTTATGCTCGGACAATTATTACAATTAGCGCCGATTCATTGCCTGAACTTGGGCAACGGTGCTTCCGGATATTATGTGCGTAATATGAGGCCCCCAACGTTGAGCGAATTGACGCAGTTCCTTAATCAACTGGCATAACACATTAATTTTAATCATGAACAAAAACGATAATCACGGCATTTTTATTTCTTTTGAAGGCTCTGAGGGGTGTGGAAAAACAACCCAGATCAATCGCTTGGCAGATAGGCTTCAAAAAGCAAACCTGGAGGTAGTAGCAACTCGAGAACCCGGAGGTACAGATATAGGAGAAGAAATACGTCATCTTCTGAAACACGCTTCTGCAGCTGAAAACATGTGTCCCGAAACAGAATTATTACTCTTTGCCGCAAGCCGAGCCCAACTCGTCCGCGAAGTGATTGCGCCAGCCCTCCTTGACGGAAAGGTCGTGCTCTGCGATCGTTTTCTAGATTCCACCACGGTCTATCAAGGCGTGGCTAGGGAACTTTCCGCGGATCCCGTACAATCCATCAACAAATTTGCCGTTGGAGATTTGATGCCTGACCTAACAATCGTCATGGATATCCCCGCAGAACTCGGACTAGAGCGCATCAAACAACGCACCTCAGCCCTCCCCGATCGTTTAGAACAAGAGAGCATTGATTTCTACCAACGCGTGCGCGAAGGTTATTTACTGTTGGCAAAATCTATGCCGAAACGATTTCTTGTGATAGACGGCTCTCGAGATCCCTCTGTTATAGAAAAGGAAATATACGAGAAAGTAAGCGACCGTTTTTTTAAATCATGAACAAAGCGTTTGATCCAGCAGAAGCGATTGAGCAGTCTCTAATAACAGGTCGCCTAGCGCATGCCGTTCTTCTTTACGGGCATAACAAAAGTCCTCTAGAAGAGACAGCGCTTACCATTGCAAAAAAGCTGTTAGACGCGCCCAACGGAGATGTCAAGCAACACCCGGACTTTTTTTCCTTACGCCCCGCGAACAAGATGCGCCAGATCAGCGCGGAAAACACCAGGAAACTCATTTTCGATATCCAGCATTCGCCAAACCAGGCAGAGCGTAAAGTCGCTGTTATCTATGAAGCGGACAGAATGCACATTTCCTCCGCCAACGCTTTTTTAAAAACCCTGGAAGAACCGCCTGCGAACACCACGCTTATTCTCTTAAGCACCCGTCCCTATAATATATTAGATACGATTCGCAGTCGTTGCCTGCACTTTAATTTTCTCTCCAAACCCGATGACATTAATGAACCAGAATGGGAGGGCTGGAAAGAAAGTTATAATACCTGGATGCAAGGCGCGGCAAATAAAGCCAAGTCTGCTACCGAACGATCTGTGCTCATCATTCAGCTCTACGCGTTGATTGCCCAGTTCAGTATGCTTTTGGAAAAAATATCAGATCGCCGCTGGGAAGCCTTGGAGGAAGATTCTAAACATTTAAGCGATGAAGAATCCATTGCTGAGAAAACGGGTTTTCAAAAAGATATACGCCAGCAAATTTTTCGCAATATAGCAGAAACGACACGCAATTTTGCTCTACAAGCAAACGATGATGCCTATATCACGAAACTCATTACTATTAACCGGTGCCTGGAAAATGTAACCCAGCTTCTCGATGTCAACCTGAACGAATGCGTGGCGCTGGAAGATTTCTTATTGCAGTCGTTACGCGTATGGAGTGCAAAATAGCCTATGAAAACGGATGGCCAAAAGAGTAGCAAAGTAAACAAAGTTCGTCTGGATGATTTACTCGTACAACGCAAGCTGTGTGAAAGTAAAACCCAAGGCAAAGCCATCATTATGGCAGGCAAGGTTCGCATAAAAGATCAAATTGTAGACAAGCCGGGAAAAACGGTGCCTGAAGATATAGAACTGCAAATAACCGCTTCCCCTCGCTTCGTCAGCCGTGGTGGAGAAAAGATGGAGGGATTCCTGGCAGCCTTCCCGATTGATGTAACCGGTTTTGATATTCTGGATGTGGGTGCGTCTACAGGGGGTTTTACCGATTGCTTATTGCAACACGGGGCTGCTTCCGCTGTATGCGTAGACGTAGGGCATGGTCAGCTACACCATAAACTGCGTATTGATGAACGGGTAACGAATCTTGAAAAAGTAAATGCCCGGCATATGAAAGCGGAAAACCTCCCCAAGCAGGCCTATGACTTAATCTGTATGGATCTTTCTTTCATATCTCTCAAAAAAGTTTTAGGCAATATCTGGAGTCTGCTAAAACCCGGAGGCTATTTAATCGCCTTAGTAAAGCCGCAGTTCGAGGCAGATAAAAAGACCGTAGACCAAGGCCGAGGGGTAATACGAGACGAAGCCATACAAGAAGCAATTCTACAAGATATTCGGCAATTTGCATTAGCTCATTTAACACACGCGCAACACATTGGTGACATCCCTTCTCCTATTAAGGGCGCAGATGGGAATCGGGAATTTTTACTCGGACTCCGAAAGGCTAATTAATTTAGCCAACGAAAAGCTGTTATCTTAAAGCACCTGCCGCTATTCCCCGGAAGCTCTTTCGGAAAGCGTTGAACAACAGCCTCGCACTCAATTTGCGCAATAACGCCCCCTGCATCGTTTAGCGAATCTCCATAAGCGCGCACAAGCAATGTATCGGCCCGCACCGTAAGCCTTCCTGCAATCTCCTCTAATAACTGACCTTGCGTAACCCGATCTATGCTAGATGAATCTAATGCCTGTTGCAAAAAGCCCTTAACAGAAGCAGCATCTCGATTCACAAATTCAGCCAACGAAGCAAATGGTCTTTCCCTCTTACTTAATGCCTGCGTTATGTTTTTTGCGAGCAGTGTCTTTTCAGGGGTCGCCAATTGAGGGACACGAGTCAACAACTCATACCATTCTTTCTCAGAAGCGGAGTTTACATTAAATGCATTTTTAATAAAGTGAGTTTTAGCAAAATCTCCTTTCTCCGCTAATAGCGATTCCCGATTTTTGTATTCTATTTTCTCATACATTTCACCCACCCCCTTTTCATTATAAAAATAAAAACGATCCCAAAGCGCTTCATTTAAGAAATAAGCATAATCAACCACAGGGTATTTTTCATCTGCTTTAAAGAATTCACCCACCTTTAGTAAATCGTGCTTACCGGATTCCCCAAGCGCACGGGAAGGATCATAGCCCATGGGAGCCAAGTTGGCTTGCTGAAAAAATGCGACTGAACTCACCACCTTTTCGGGGTGTGGCAAATGAAATTCTATTTTATTTTTGAATGGGATGGTTAGAGAATCATGTGACAAAGATTCATCAACGGGAGCGGTCCAAAATCGTTTCCATGTATAGCGCTTATTAGCTAAACTCGTATCTGCCTGTGACTCCTTGTTAATTTCAAACCGAGAACGCATAGCGGGTTTTTCCGGTAAACACAGATGCTCGATAGCCCTGATATTAGAATCTAAAAAATCATTAGCAACGAGATCAAATTTCAATACATTTCTATGTTCAAATTTCTTTCCCTTAAACGTTATCTGACGGCTATCTAATGGTTTTTGAAGTGGCTTTATGTTCGTAATAAACTGATAAGGCTTGCCCGCAGTATCTAGTAAACGCAGCACGAGGTCTGCAAAATTAAAATCATACCGAAGCTTTATACCAGAAAACAAGAACTCCTGCATATCTTTTTGACTAAGCGGCATTATGTATGGCTCTCCCGTAAATTTAGTTTCTTTAACTTCCCCAGGAAAAAATGAACTTCTGTAATTACTCTCAAAAAGCACCGTGCCCTCTTTAGTCGATCGCTTGGCTAAACCAAGCTCATATTGCACGAACACATTTTGGTCAATACCGCCCAAGGCAATAACATCGATAAGCGGCCTTGTTAAAAGGGAAGCCAATTGAACCGTATAAGTAGATTCATCCAACGATGTATCATAAGGATTCCAGAGCACACAGCGTCCTTGAGGTATAATAGTGAGGGTATTTTTTGTTGTATCCAATAGAACATCATAATGACACGAAAACCCTAACAGCACCGGGCCAACACCATGATTATTCGGGTAATCTTGGGCATGGGGCGCTACACGCCCCTTCATCGCTTCTTCACAAAGTTCTTTAAAACTTTTTAAGATACTCCAACGCGGTATTTTAGAAAGTTCAAGAAGTTTAAGATGAGGAATGAAAATCGTTTTGGTATTTTCCGCCGTGCTATTTTCCGCCAGAAACGTGGATAAATTTTCCTTAAAACAGCCAAGAACCGTGTCTACAAGAACCCCTCTCTTATCAACTAACCAATCTTCTTCTTCAATAATAGAATAGGAAAAATGGCCTTTGTTTGGGTAACGTGCGCTATCATCACTCGGTACTTCTCCCGAAAATATTTTTTCATCAAGCGTAGGGAGATGAAGCGTTGAGAGAGATTTTGTATCTAAAATTTCAATATGTTTATTAACAAAACGTGTACTTCGAAAATCAGAGCCCAGTGAGGCTTGAATCTCCGAAAACGCAATCGTTAGTCCCATCCGAGCATTCTGGCGCGCAATACCCTCATGAAATCGTAATGATGCAAGCCGACCTTCCATTTTAGAGAAACTGGCGATCGCCACGATACTCACCATCGCAATCGCCATAAAACTAATGGCTATGAGGAGAGCAAAACCTTGGTTATCTTTTTTTAACACGGATTAATAAATACTATTTCAAACAAACCAGAAACACTTACAATCGGGAGTGGGTTATTTGGGATTAAATCATTTTAATGCTTGGGAAGCGGACCTCAAGGAAAATGTCCACAAATATTCATTTCTTGATTGTAATGACTAATTTTGCTATAGCTAGCATTGTACTAGTCTTTTTTTATGGATATCAGTTTGATATTATCCAGTATACTAATTTTTGCACTCCTCTCCCTCCTCATTTGCCCCAAAGCCCCTAAAGCTTGCAAGTATGTACTGGGGATTGTTCCGTTAGGCGCGTTTTTCTACCTGTGCAGCCTCATCCCTATCATCAATCACAATAGTATTGTAACGGAGGCAATCGAGTGGATTCCTACGCTAGGGATTAATATATCTTTTTATATAGATGGGTTAAGTCTACTGTTCGCGCTCCTGATTACAGGCATCGGGTTCTTTGTTGTGTTGTTTGCCGGAAGCTATATGGAGGGAAATCGGCATTTAGACCGCTTTTACTTTTGGCTGTTCTTGTTTATGGGATCCATGCTGGGGATTGTTGTTTCAAACAACTTGTTTACTCTGTTTGTTTTTTGGGAACTCACTAGCCTGACATCCTATTTTCTCATTGGGTTTAATCATGAGCATGAAAAAAGTCGTTCTGCTGCACTGCAAGCCCTTCTTGTGACTGCAACCGGCGGGTTAGCAATGTTGGCTGGCTTCATCTTACTAGCTTCCGTCTCAGGGACAACTACGGTATCTGAACTTCTTGCGAAAGGAGATATCGTACGCCACAGTCATTTATATACACCCATTCTTTTACTAGTACTAGTCGGCGCCTTTACGAAATCCGCCCAAGTGCCGTTTCACTTTTGGTTACCCAATGCAATGGTCGCACCCACACCGGTTAGCGCGTATCTGCATTCGGCGACTATGGTCAAAGCCGGCATTTTTCTCTTAGCGCGCATGTCGCCTACCCTCGGTGGAACACCGCTGTGGACTGTTACTGTAACCCTTATCGGCACCATTACAATGGTTACCGGAGCCTGTATTGCGCTCGGGCAATCAGACATGAAAAAAATACTGGCCTACACAACAGTCAGTGCGCTAGGCACCTTAACACTTTTGATTGGTCTAGGAACAAATCTCGCCATAAAGGCCGCAATCGTATATCTAATTGCGCACGCTCTCTATAAAGGAGCCTTCTTTATGGTTGTCGGGAACATTACCCATGGCACGGGAATACGAAGCATAGACGGTTTAGGCGGCCTCTACAAACGCATGCCGATCACTCTCGTTACAGCCATCCTAGCGGGCCTTTCCATGGCAGGCATCCCACCCGCCCTCAGCTTTATTGGAAAAGAACTTTTATTCGAAACATCCCTAGCGCAATCCTTATTTATACAATACATCCCCGCGGCTTCGGTACTTTCTTTCATTATTGTTTTTATTTTAGCATTTACCTTAGTAATCAAACCTTTTTTCACGAAAGCGCCAGCGTATCCTAATGAACCTCATGAAGGTAATTGGCCTTTGTGGATTGGTGCGTTTATCCTGGGAATTTCCGGCCTTGTCTTTGGATTTTATCCGGAAGCCATTGAAAAATGGGTAATTAACTCCGCAATCTACTCAGTGAGGCAAATACATATTTCCTCGGATTTAGCACTATGGCATGGCTATACAATGCCGTTTTATCTAACAATTGTCACGTTCACATTGGGTTATCTCGGTTTCTTGAATTATAGCCGTGTGGCTTCTTGGATCCATTATTTTCAATTTCTGAGACAAGCCGGTCCGGATAAAAATTACCATCGCTTACTCAGTGGTTTCATACGCATTGCCAGCTGGCAGACCAGAAAAGTACAAAATGGGTACTTGCGTTATTATATAATGACCATCCTGGGAACAATCGCGGTTGTGCTCCTGTATCCGCTATTAACTTACAGCATCAATGTGGACTGGAATCGGTTGAGGGAAATCCTACCTCATGAATGGGCGCTGGCAGTCATTATTTTAGGGGGCGCATTGTTGGCTATTGTATCCAAATCCAGGTTGACTTCGATCATAGGCCTCGGGGTAGTCGGTTACGGCGTATCTTTGGTTTATCTTCTCTTTGGCGCAGTAGATCTCGCCATCACGCAAATTTTAGTCGAAACATTAACCGTCATCCTCTTCGTTTTTGCATTCTATAATTTGCCTCGCTTTGACCACTTCGCACAACGCCGCTCTGTAATACGCCATAGCTTTTTCGCAATCCTCACAGGCTGTATTGTTACTTTGCTTGTTTTAATTACGGTGGATCAATATTGGCATGAGCCCATTTCAACTTACTTTGCCGACTACAGTCTCGTGCTCGGTTATGGTCAAAATGTGGTCAACGTAATCCTCGTAGATTTTCGTTCTTTAGACACCCTCGGAGAAAGCATTGTGCTGGCGATCGCAGCACTTGGCATATTCGCTATGACTCGACTTCATATCAAAAACAAAAACCAGCCATGAATTCGATTATCTTTTCCACCGCAACCCGTTTTATCTTCTCAATCCTGCTTTTGTTCTCATTTTTCTTGCTTTTCAGAGGACATAACGAACCCGGAGGAGGCTTTACAGGGGGGCTTGTTGCCGCCGCTTCTTTTACGCTATATGGCTTGGCATTTGATATGAAAGCAGCTCAAAGCATGTTGACCATTCACCCCATTACCTTGACCGCTGTCGGGCTCTCCCTTCTGGCGATCGCAGGTACGCTCGGGATGATTATTGGAAACACATTCTTATATGCAATATGGTTACCGGTCTATATTCCTGCCATAGGAAGACTGGGAACGCCCTTGCTATTCGATGTCGGAGTATATTTAACAGTAACTGGAATTGTTTTAATGATCATCTTTTCTATCGCTCAAGAATAATGGAACTGCTCTTAGCATTTGTAATCGGTTGTTTATACGCTTCAGGGGTTTATCTTCTCTTGCGCAGAAGTATAGTAAAGCTCGTCTTAGGGCTTGCCCTTATAAGCCAGGGAACAAACTTACTGATTCTGACAGTTGGCGGCCTCACTCGCGGGAAGCCGGCTTTCATACCCGATGGTCAGCTAGTCCTCACGGGCGATTATGCAGATCCCCTTCCTCAAGCGCTTATTTTGACAGCGATTGTCATCGGCTTCGGGGTCGTTGCATTTACGCTCGTCATGCTTCAGCAAGTCTATAAAACAGTCGGTACAGACGACTTAGACCGGATGAAATCAACAGACTCATGAACACTTTAATTGTACTGCCCATACTGATTCCCTTATTCAGCGCCATTCTGATGTTTTTTACATGGAATAAAATACGCGCGCAAAGAGCCCTAGCCCTTATTTCAACAACTGGCGTATTAATAGTTTCGATACTTCTTGTATTTTGGGTAAACGAACATGAGCTCTTCTCATTGGCCGTAGGCAAATGGCAAAGCCCCTTTGGCATCAGTTTGATGGTCGATCGTTTTAGTGCCGTGATGATTCTGGCAACAGCGATTGTAGCCCTTCTTATTGTCATATACTCCATCAGCATGCTGGACATAAACAGGGAATCATTCGGCTTCCACCCCATGATGCAAATCATGCTCTTAGGCGTTTACGGAGCATTTTTGACAGCTGATTTATTCAACCTATACGTCTGGTTCGAGGTCATGCTCATTGCCTCATTCGTCCTGATGGCCTTTGGAGGAGAACGGCCGCAAATGGAAGGAGCGGTCAAATACGTTACGCTCAATTTACTTTCCTCTGCCTTGTTTTTAACAGCCCTTGGCATCCTTTACGGCAAAGTTGGCACACTGAACATGGCAGACATCGCGCTAAAACTAAGCGAAGGAAAGCTCCCGTCTGGCATGGCTTCCATCTCAGCATTATTGTTTTTAATAGGTTTTGGCATAAAAGCCGGTCTCTTCCCCTTGTATTTCTGGCTACCCGCTTCTTATCATACACCGCCCATTCCCGTAATTGCCCTATTTGCCGGCATACTAACAAAAGTAGGTGCCTATGCTATCATACGCGTCTTTACGCTCGTATTTCCCTTTATTCAAGACGCTACTTACTTACACACCGTTATATTAATTCTTGCTGCATTGACCATGCTCAGTGGCATACTAGGCGCCATTGTGCAATTTGATGTACGTCGATTACTTTCATTCTTAATTATTAGCCATATCGGGTACATCGTCATGGGGCTCGGGCTCTATACACCATTCGCACTCGGCGCTACCGTGTTTTACATCGTACAAAATATATTTATCAAGGTAGACCTCTTCTTGATTTTCGGCTTGGTCTTCTTAATGAAACGCACCTACGATTTAAACCACATGGGCGGCATTTATCGAAACGCACCTGGTCTTGCGTGCCTATTCCTGATTCCTGCGCTATCACTAGCCGGCATTCCTCCTTTTCCTGGATTCTTTGGTAAAATAGCGCTCGTACAAGCCGGTTTTGATGTTAAGCAATACGCTATAATAGCAATCTCCCTTCTCGTTAGTTTGTTGACAATTTATTCGATCGGTAAGATTTGGGCAGAAGCTTTTTGGAAAAATAAGCCCACCCTGCCCGACAACCCTACGAAAGAACCTTTCCCTATTTTTCAGCCCAAAACGCACCTCTTTTTTGCCTATTTGCCTTCTCTGACCCTTACTACCTTTATTGTCCTGATTATTATTTTCAGCGAACCCTGTTTTGCCTACGCCATGAAAGCTGGTAACCAACTCATGCACCCAGAAGTTTACATCCAAACAATTCTTCAGAAACAATAATGATTCTTTTCCTTATCAACATCCTCCTGGCCATTATATGGACTGGGCTTACCGGTGAAATCAGTTTTGTAAACTTCACCGCTGGCTTCATATTTTCTTACCTAATCCTCTTGGTTGTGTATTCCAGAAAGCGAGAGAGTTCCTACTTTAAAAAAGTGATTCATGTGTTTCTTTTCTTTATTTTCTATGTCGTAGAGCTTGTTCTATCCAACTTTAGCATCGCGATTGATATACTTACCCCACGTAAGAAACTCAACCCCGGCATCATTGCTTTTCCCCTGACAGCAAAAACAAACACAGAGATCACACTCGTAGCCAATCTCATTACCATGGCTCCTGGTGAAATTAGCCTAGATGTTTCCGAAGATAAAAAATACCTTTATCTACATGTTGTGCATATTGAAAGTGTTGAAAAATCAATTCAATCTATCCAAAAATCATTAGAAAAGCGTGTATTAACCGTATTACAATAAACCTATGAACGACGTATTTACGATTTCAACACCCGTTCAAATCGCCCTGGGCATCCTCTTTCTCGGCATGCTACTAGCTCTCACTCGGCTCATAAAGGGGCCAAGCGTGCCAGATAGAATTATTGCGTTAGACGTACTCGCAACCCTCACGCTAGGCAC
This sequence comes from Verrucomicrobia bacterium CG1_02_43_26, assembly GCA_001872735.1. Classification (NCBI taxonomy): domain Bacteria; kingdom Pseudomonadati; phylum Verrucomicrobiota; species Verrucomicrobia bacterium CG1_02_43_26. The sequence goes on from MNWT01000010.1 coordinate 27,717, forward strand.
ATTTGTCGTTTATGCCATTGGCGCTAATCAAGCGATGTTTATCGATGTTGCTATTTCCATAGCCTTAATCTCATTTTTGAGCACTGTTGCCTTTGCTCGTTATCTCGCCAGAAAAATTTCAAAATGAAGACACTGATCGTTGAAATACTATTCCTCCTGGGCGCCAGCTTTATGCTACTGGCTGCAATAGGCCTTTTGAGAATGCCGGACTTTTTCACGCGCATGCATGCTGCGACCAAAGCCCCTTCACTCGGCGCTAGTCTACTGTTAGTAGCCGCCGCTATTCATTTTTCGGAAATCGGAATTACAACAAGAGCCTTTGCCATCATCTTTTTTATCTTCCTGACAACGCCCGTTGCGGCGCACCTAATCGGCAGAACTGCCTATTTATTAAGAATCCCTATGTCCGCGCACACAGTACTTGACCAGTGGAAAGAGCATAGGGATCAAAAGGAAGCCAATC
>MNWT01000011.1 GCA_001872735.1 Verrucomicrobia bacterium CG1_02_43_26
CTAAGTCATGGGCCATGCTAAATGCCTCCCTGACTCTCTTGTTTAATAAACGTGCGGCTATGTCTATCCTAAAGTAGCAACCCCCCGAGAAGGCATCCTATAAATCCTTATCATCATCGTTTAAATTGTAAGGTCCAAATGAATTGCCAAAATCTTGCATAGCTCCCCAGAATGATGAAAAGAAACCGGAAGATTCCTTTTGGTCTGTTTTGTCTTCAACTTTTCGCTTGGGCTTTGCTTCAACGATTTCATTGCCAACATTTTCTTCTTCAAGCTTGCTTTCGATAACGTTAGAATCGTTTTTGAGAATTATATTCTCCTCTGACGCGTCCTTTTTTATTTCCTCATTAACGATAGTAATTTCTTCTTTTTCTTGAGGGAAAAAATGCGGGTATTCTTTTTTTAATAAATCACGAAAATCGATTTTAATGATGGGTTTATCGAGGACTATGTTGGTATTTTCTTTAGATTCTTTAAGGTCTAAGTATTTCTCTAAAACCTTTTCGTTCTCGTTAAGCTGAATCTTTTGAAGCTCAGGTATTATGTTTTCTTCAGATTTTTCAATCTCTAGATCGTTATTCTGATTTTTGTATAAGTGGTTGAAATTTGAATCGTTTTCCTCCTCTTTATAATAATTCACATAGAGATGGTTATAGTTTTCAACAACATCATCCAGCTTTGGAAATAACTTGTTAAGGATATCTTGTTTTGTCTCTTCATGAATAAACGCAAATTGCTTAAGGATCAATACTCTACCGGCGATACTGTCATCAGGAATGTATTCATTTTCATCTTCACTCCAACAGTTATTAATATCATCCTCGGTTAACCCATCTGCGAACTTAATGAGATCATCGGACTTTAGTTCGAAGGCCTCCTCAAATTTTGTAGATTTGTTATTTTTATAAAAACTCTTGTCTAGTTCGGGTTTTTTGAGCTTTTCATCAGAAATATCGTAGAGACTACTAGGGAATAAAATGTCATAAACCTCTTTCTCTGAAATGTCATTCATGGATGTAAATGAACGCAAAGATATTACTTTATCAGCTAACGCTAGATTATACGCAGAAAGGTACTCTCTTTTAATGCCGTTTATTGTGCCTACATGCCAAAACTGCGTTACTTCATTTTTTGTAATTTTTCTGTTGAAGCATACGAGGTTGTCTTTTGCGTAGTTGTGCAAAGTGTTATAGTTTTTGTTTATTTTCATATTCTTATATTATTAGTTTATTATGGTAATTGCGTTGATTGTACCTTTTTAACTACTGATGTCAATTAAAAATAGTTAAATACATAGATGTTATTAGCTGTAAGTGAGTTGTAAATTGAAGTATAATCAAATTGCAAAAAGTACGCATACGCAATAGCCCATATAGGCATCTAACCAACCCTCCTCTTAAGTCAAAAAGTAGCGGGCTTAGCCTCTGTACTTATAGGAATTCCCTTTAGATAAAGCTATTCTTCCTGAGATTGCGTATTTTCTAGCAAAGAAGCAACCGATTCTTTACTAGAAGTTTCCTATCTTTTCCTTTTGACAAGGGCCTTGTTTGCCTCAGATACGAATAAATAATCTATGATTATTTCAATAATCAGCATTTTGATCGATCAAAAAGGGTATTGAAATCACTGTCGTTGACGTATTCATTGAAATTGTTGTTTTGTAAAAATACTTTCAAGTCAGCGCAATAATTGCAATTATCGGTGTATTTATAGGACGTGCCGATTATATCCTTTATCTCCTCATTATTGAATTTTATTTCTTTCAGATTCATTATTAACTGCTTACATTTTTTTTGGCCGTTGTTTTTGCTGTAAAAGAGAAAGTGAAACGGTTTTTCTGAATAAAAGCAGTCGTTATTACTCGTACATAACAGAGTATATATCTCTTCTTTTGTGAAGTACTGGGTTTTGTAGCACTTTTCAATATAGTCCGGAAGCTCCCCGGTTATGCCCATAAGGTCAACGGGGCGAACATCTATCTCAAGCCCATTGGTATACGAGTTTATTGTTTTTGTAGGAGTAAGTTGTATTGCTAAAGTTTGCTTTGGGATGTGGAATATGTGGTTAAGTCCATTTGTGATGATGTATTTTTCCAGTGGCTTTGAGGGAACAGTTTGGTTGTTTTGACCTTTACTGTAGTGGTTACTACTACTACCTGTAGTTGTGAATTCTATCTCTAGGCACTCATTTATTTCCGAGTGGTCATATCTGCCCTCACTTGGAAAGAAAACTTGGCCGCAACAATTGATGCAATGAGAAATGATTTTATTTGTGCACATGACTATTTTTAGTTTGGTTATTTTTAATTACGTTGGAAGTGAATTCGTTTAACTTTGATATGATTATTTATCAATTTTAATATATCAAGCAATGCTGAAAATCGCGCTTCAAGTATCAATTTGCCTCAACAATGCCAGATTCTTCGATATTAACTTGCCCAGCAGTTTTCATAACCTCTATAATAAAGAGTTCAAGCTATGGCAAAGAGCGATCAGGAATATATTAAACTTTTCAATGTCCGTCAAAATAACCTGAAGGGGTTTGACCTCGAATTACCCTTGGGCAAACTCATCGTGGTTACGGGGTTAAGCGGTACGGGCAAATCTTCACTTGTTTTTGACACACTTCATGCTGAGGGACAGCGTCGTTATATTGAAACGTTTAGCCCTTATGTGAGGCAGTTCTTGGAAACATTGGATCGCCCGGCGGTAGATTCTATTGAAAATATACGCCCCTCTATTGCGATTGAGCAAACCAATACAGTCAAAACCTCTCGCTCTACAGTCGGTACGATGACTGAGCTTACGGACTTCTTTAAAGTTTGGTTTTGCAAGGTGGCTGGCCTCTTTGACCCGGAAACGGGGGAGAAGATTGAAGATGATAATCCACAGTCCATTTGGAGAAAGGCATCAGCCGCTTGGCCAAAGGGGGATGTATTACTCTCTTTCCGTATAGTAAAGCCAGACAATTTATCCTGGGAAGAGATCCTGGAGCCCGTCAAGGCACAGGGCTATGTGCGTTGTATTGTTAATCATGAGATTATTCGGCTCGAGGATTTAAAGGAAAAAGATTTGAAGGGCAATCTGCTCATGGTCGTTCAGGATCGCACGACTTTGGTTAAGGAAAATGAGCGGCGCTTTATGGAAGCTGCTTCCACCGCTATACATTACGGTGATGGCGAATTGTTTATTCATACGATTAAAGGAGAGGAATTAGGACACTTTTCTGAAGGACTTCACTCGCCTAAGACTGGCAGACGTTTTAGAGCTCCTACGCCGGCGCTTTTCTCGTTTAATTCCCCTATTGGCGCGTGTGATAAATGCCGAGGGTTTGGTAAAACGGTTGAAATGGATTACAACCTCATTATACCGGACAAGTCTCTATCTATTAAGGAAGGAGCGATTAAATGCTTCCATGGCGAAGTGATGAGCAAATGTCTGGAAGAGCTTAAACACGCAGCGGGAAAAAAAGGCATCAAGTTAAGTATTCCCTGGAGTGAAATGCCAGAGGAAGATATCCGTTATGTGATTGATGGGGATCCTCACTACGGGGAACGCGGCACTGCTAAGCAAAATCTTTGGTATGGCATAAAGGGTTTCTTTGATTGGGTAGAAAGCAAAAAGTACAAGCAGCATATGCGCTTTATTTTAGCCAAATACCGTTCTTATGTAACCTGTGATAAGTGCCATGGAAAACGCCTTCGCCCACAAGCTCTTTGCTGGAAATGGCAGGGCTATACGCTTCCAGACTTATATGATCTTTCCATCCGCTCACTCAACGCTTTATTACGTAAACAACACAAGCAAACGGGTAACCACCCCGTAGATCTTGCGGCAAACGCTATATTGTCGCGCCTGAATTATTTGGAACAAGTTGGCCTTGGCTACCTTACGCTTAGCAGGCAATCCAGAACGCTTTCGGGTGGTGAGGTAGAGCGGGTTAATTTGACGACTTGTTTGGGAACCTCTCTCGTAGAAACCTTGTTTGTCCTCGATGAACCTTCGGTCGGACTACACGCACGCGATATTGATCGCCTGGTGAGAATTCTCCGTCAGCTTACCGATTTAGGTAATACTGTAGTCGTTGTCGAGCACGATGAGGCCGTTATGCGCGCGGCAGACCATATCATAGAAATGGGCCCGGAGCCTGGTAGTAAGGGTGGGGAAGTGGTCTTCAGTGGTACGGTTAAGCAAATTCTGGCCAGTAAACAGAGCCTCACCGGCGCCTACTTAAACGGTAAAAAGGATATTGATTTACCGCTGCACCGGCGCCCGTGGGCTCCGGGCGAGCCAGATAATTACGCCGTGCATTTTGATGAGGCTCATAAACATAATATTGAAAACCTTTCTTTTTCGCTTCCGCTTGAGCGTTTTGTTTGCGTTTGCGGGGTATCGGGTTCCGGTAAGTCTACCTTAGTTAATAATATTATATATAAATCTTTAATGGAGCAGCAGGGCGCATCAGATGAAGAGGCTGCTAATGTTAAAGAACTGACATCGGATCTTTCTATTGGTGAAATTGTGCTCGTTGATCAATCTCCTATTAGTAAAACACCACGCTCGAACCCTGCATTATATTGCGAGGCATGGGATCATATTAGAGAACTATTTGCCACTTCCCAAGCTGCTTATAGAGCGGACTTAACCGCTTCTCATTTTTCCTTTAATGCTGGCCAAGGGCGTTGTGATCATTGCCAGGGTCTCGGTTATCAAAAAGAGGACATGCAGTTTCTTTCTGATGTATACGTGCAGTGCCCTGTTTGTGAGGGTAAACGCTTTAAACCGGAAGTGCTTGAGGTTACGTGGAACTGGAAATCAATCGCAGATGTTCTCAACATGGATGTCGATGAGGCCATCCGTTTCTTTGCTAATAAAACTAAAATCATCAATCGCCTAAAAACGCTTAAGGCAGTTGGACTGGGTTATCTAACGCTTGGCCAGCCCTTGAATACATTATCAGGAGGTGAATCCCAACGACTTAAGTTGGTAAAATACCTATCCCGCTTCAGTGAAATAGAGGATACTAAACTCTTCTTGCTCGATGAGCCTACAACCGGTCTGCACCGTGATGATGTGCGCAAGCTTCTTGATGTGCTTCAACAATTGGTTAGCCAGGGCAATAGCTTGGTTGTGATCGAGCATCAAATGGACGTTATTAAATCCGCGGATTGGATCATAGAAATGGGCCCCGATGCCGGTGACCAAGGAGGAAAGATTGTTGCTGAAGGTACGCCTGAAGAAATTGCTACTAAAAATACGGCTACGGCTCGTTTTCTACGCGAAGTCTTGCCGAAATCCAAATCAAAAGGCGGCAAAGCAGACGTCATTGAATTTAAATACGAGGAGCAACCAGAGGAACTCTACCTCACGGCTGCTGAGCCAGAAGTACAGTACTTTGCTCACCCGCAACGGGAATTGGAAATTATTGGCGCACGTGAACATAACTTAAAAAATATTTCTTTAAAGATTCCACACCGCGCGCTCACGGTACTCACAGGCGTTTCCGGTTCTGGGAAATCTTCGCTTGCATTTGATATTATTTTTGCAGAAGGCCAGCGGCGCTTTATGGAGTCTATCTCCGCTTATGCTCGCCAGTTCATTGAGCAAATGCCGAAACCGGACATCGATAAACTCACTGGCATACCGCCAACAGTAGCCATCGAGCAACGCGTTACCCGAGGTAGTAGAAAGTCTACCGTGGCTACGATCACAGAAGTTGCCCAGTACCTGCGGCTCCTGTATGCCAAAATTGGTATACAGCACAGCTTGCACAGTGGCGCCCCCGTTATAGCCCTTTCAAATGATGAAATATTCGATCTCTTTGAGCGTTATATAAAACTTCCTAGTAAACGCGATGCGAAACATTTGTACCTATGTGCTCCGTTGGTGAAATCTCGCAAGGGGCACCACCAGCCGCTTGCCACTTGGGCGCAAAATCAGGGTTATCAGTTGATGTATATTGATAAAAAATGGGTCAATGTAAACCATTTTGAAAAATTGGACCGCTACAAGGAGCATGACATTGATATCGTTGTGGTCGATTTAGGGAAAGCTGGCGGTAAGCTGACCAAGGTCAAACGCCGAGAGCTCCTTGATATGGCACTTCAATTAGGAAGAGGGAGTTGTTTCTTGAGAAATCTCGATGGTACGGTACTTACCGGTTATTCAAATCAACGTACAGACCCGGTTACCGGAGAGTCCTACCCTGAGCTGGATCCCAAACACTTTTCCTGGAATTCTCCTAAAGGATGGTGTGAAAAATGTAATGGGCAGGGCTATCTTTACGAAGAACGCAAGGGCCCAGGGCGATCCAAAGCAAAAGAGATCAGTGAGCTTTGTCCCGATTGTCATGGTGATCGTCTGAATCCTACTAGCTGTGCGGTTAAAATTTATGTGAAGGGCGATAAATCTGGAACTGAAGGCGAAAAAGCGCTTTCCCTCCCTGATATTTTGCGCATGCCACCTGGTGAGGTCATAGAAACTGTTCAAAACATGTCGCTCGATAAACGCGGCCAGCAGATTGTACGCGACATTATTCCTCAGATTAGGGAACGCCTCAGGTTTATGGATCAAGTGGGCCTGAATTACCTCACGCTTAATCGCTCTAGCGCCACGCTTTCCGGTGGTGAAGCTCAGCGTATCCGGCTTGCGGCACAACTGAGCTCTAATTTGTCCGGGGTTTTATACGTCCTGGATGAGCCATCTATCGGCTTGCATGCGAGGGATAACCAGCGCCTCATCGATTCACTCAAAGTTCTTCGTGATAAGGGTAACACACTCTTGGTTGTAGAGCATGATGATGAGATGATGCGCCAGGCAGACCATATTATAGACCTAGGGCCAGGTGCAGGTGTTCATGGCGGTCATCTTCTTGCCAATGCCACTATTAAAGAAATTGTTAAGAACAAAAATTCTATCACGGGCCAATATCTTAAAAAGGGAATCTCGCACCCGACTCGTGGGAGCTACCGAAAGCTTCCCGCTAAATGGAATCCTAAGAAAAAAGCAAATGATGAAGCTGATCCGGACTGGATGGTGCTTAAGAAATGTCATCTGCGTAATTTAAAAGGGCAAGATCTCCACATCCCGCTAGGCAAGCTTACCGTTGTCTGTGGTATTTCCGGAGCTGGTAAGTCGACTTTAGTACGAGACTTACTCAAGCCCTGTGTTGCTTACGCCATTGAGCAAAAGCTCCAGACGGTTACGGGGGAAGATTTGGTCAAAAAAGATTATTTCCCAAAAGACGGCACAGAGCTGCCGTTTGCGGAATTACTCAATGCCAACGTTTTTAAAAACGTCGTTGAAGTGGACCAAGAACCGATTGGTAAAACCCCGCGTTCGACACCGGCTACTTATATTGGCGCGTTTGATATTATTCGGGACTACTTTACGTCTCTCCCTGAGGCTAAAATGCATGGTTATGATGCCAGTGTTTTTTCCTTCAATACAGAGAAAGGTCGCTGTGAAACCTGTGGTGGCGCCGGTAGAATCAAACTAGAAATGAATTTTTTACCGGATACCTATGTTACCTGCGAGGATTGCAACGGTACGCGCTATAGCCCGGAGCTTCGCGAGGTTCGTTGGAAGGGTAAGAATATCAGTGATATTTTAAATCTCAGTTTTGAAGAAGCCGTTCCATTCTTCGAATTTCATTCCCGTCTAAAAGCAATCTTGCAGCTGATGATCGATACAGGCTTAGGCTATCTAACACTGGGCCAAAGTTCACCAAGTCTTTCTGGGGGTGAAGCTCAGCGGCTTAAGTTAGTCAGTGAACTCGCTAAGGGTCTTCCGACTTTTAAGGAACGTACGCGGGGCATTTCACCTAAGAATCTTTATATATTAGAGGAGCCCACGATCGGTTTGCACTTAAGTGACTGTGAGAGATTGATCCACTTGCTGCACGATCTTGTGGACCAAGGCCATACGGTCGTTGTCATCGAGCACCATTTGGATATTATTGCAGAAGCAGACTATGTTGTAGAAGTTGGTCCGGAGGGTGGAGATGCCGGTGGCACAATCCTTTATCAAGGCGTGCTCGCTGGTTTAAAGAAGTGCAAAGAAAGCCAAACGGCCAAGTACTTGCCATAAAAAAAAGAGGGCCATAATAGCCCTCTTGAAAATGCTTATTTCAAATACTGTCCAGCTTAGTCGCGGAGTTTAGCCAACAGACGAAGGATTTCAACATACATCCATACGAGGGACACCATTAATGAGAAAGCAAAGAACCATTCGTATTTACGATCGAGTTTACCGCTAGCATCGTTAATGGCCTTAAAGTCCACTACGAGGGTTAAGCTGGCGATCACCACAATCACAATGCTGACCAATATGCCTGCAGGTGAAGAGTCATGAAGAATCGGCATTCTCCAACCAAAGAAGGAGCCAAAAATGCTCACCATATAGGCAAAGGCGATTCCTACAACTCCGATGGAAAGAAACGCCATAAAGTTCTTTGTCGGCTGAATGATCTTAGTCTTATACAGAAAGAGAACTGCAAGAAAACAGCCAGCGACACCTAGAACGGCCTGGAAAATAATCCCCGGGTACCGAGCTTCAAAATACTGGCTGATCAGAGAGAGTATAACCCCTTCGGCGATTGCGTAACCGTATATGAGAGCCGGGTTACAGCTTTGTTTAAAAGCGATAAATAGCCCAAAGCCCATAGCCACTGCAAAGGCGCCAAACCACAGCATCGGGGATGTTAGCTGTTGGGCGTATATCCATGTCAATGAGAATGCTAGGCCTAGAACGGCAAAAACATTAAACGTGCGGGCAACCACGCCGTTAATGCTCACGGTTGCGTTTCCAGCAATTCTACTTTGTTGTTTTTCTAAAGAATGAACTAAAGGATTTCCAAAATTGTAACTCATAAGTTGTTTGAAGTTAATTGATTAAAGTACTATTGTACAGGAATTGTATGAAAATACAAATACAAAGCTATGCTTTAGCCCGCATAGGGTACCGGCGCTCCACTTTTGGGGGAGGCGGGACATCTAATTTAAAACCTAGAACCCCCTTTGAATTCATCTTTAAGAACTCACGGAATGTCTTAGGATTAAAATTACACGTTAATGAAGCAGCTATGTCTGTTAAAATGCCTTCGCTATTGGATGTTTTTAACAGAAGGCGTACTTTTGTAAAACCATCATGCGCATGCAGGTAATCACTGAAAGCCTTTAGGAAATCATTAATATCGGTTTTAACATCCAGGACAATCGTGACGGATTCGATCAACGATGGTAGCCTGCGCTCCAGGGTATCGATATCGGCTACATTAAAGCGCACTTCATCATTATCTGCTGCCCTGCGAATCGTGCCACTAACAACAATGATGTTCCCTTCTACCACATGATGCTGAAACTTCATATACGCATCTGGAAATAAATTTAGCTGTATGCTGGAATTGCGGGTAGTCAAATTGAAAAAGGCCCAGGCTCGGTTATCCTTTTTAGAAATGCGTTTATTAATGTTATCAACGATGCCACAGACGCGGAAAGTTTCGTTGTTTTGCAGCTGTTCTATTTCATCTTCTCGAAAGGTGTTGATGGCAGTATCAAAGCCGGCATATTCATTCATCGGGTGGCCGGATAAATAGAACCCAAGGAGTTCCTTTTCGTGCTGTAGTTTTTCACGCAAGGGCATAGTAGGGCCGTTTTCATTCACGCAGGCACTTGGAGCGTTGGATTCATTCAGTGAATTATCCATTAAATCAAATAATGACGTTTGCCCGCAGGCTTTGTCTTTTTGGACAGCTGAGACTTCGCTCATGATTGCATCAATAGAGTCAAATAGATGTTGGCGATCCTTGCCAAAAGAGTCAAAGGCGCCGGAGCGTATCAAGCATTCCAATACACGTCGATTAACAGCTCGAGAGTCTACGCGGACGGCGAAATCCATAAAGTCCTTAAATGGACCACTTTTATCGCGTTCACAAAGAATCTTAAGCGCTGCGGAATCACCCACGCCTTTGATCGCGGATAGTCCAAAGCGAATAGCGCCGGAACCGCTCTCATCATAGATGATCGGTGTAAATTTGTCTCTGGATTCATTAACATCCGGGCTGAGTACGGGAATGTTTAGAACAGAGCATTCCCCGATGAAATGTCTTACTTTGTCCGCATTGCCCAATTCCGAAGAAAGCGCCGCAGCCATGAACTCAACGGGGTAGTTAGCTTTTAGATAACCCGTTTGGAACGCAAGAATAGCATAGGCAGCGGAGTGAGACTTATTAAAACCATAACCCGCAAACTTTTCTAAAATATCAAAGAGCTCTTCCGCTTTTTTAGATTCTATATTGTTATGCTTCTTGGCTCCCTCTATGAAGACGGCTCGCTGTTCCGCCATTTCTTCTATCTTCTTTTTACCCATTGCGCGACGAAGAATATCAGCTGCGCCCAGACTATAGCCGGCAATCACACGGGCAGCTTCCATAACTTGTTCCTGGTAGACCATCACCCCGTAGGTTTCTTTACAAATTTCTTCTAAAAGCGGGTGGGGGTACTTAATCGTACTGGGATCCTTTTTGCCTTTAACATAATCGGGTATCCAATCCATCGGGCCTGGGCGATAGAGTGCAATCAATGCTACGATCTCATCAATATTAGAAATGTTAAACTGACGGCAGAGCGATTGCATGCCACCGGACTCAAGCTGGAAGACCCCAACGGTCTTGGCATCATTGAGAAGTTGAAATGTCTTATCGTCCTCAAAGGGGACTTTGTCGATATTAAATTGAGGATTATTACGCGTACGGCGAATGTTATCCTGGGCATCGGCAATGATGGTGAGGGTCTTCAGTCCCAGAAAGTCCATTTTTAGGAGACCAATTTTCTCAACAGGATCCTTTGGGTACTGTGTGGTTAAAATACCGTCCTGAAGTGTTACGGGGACAAGTTCGCGTAACGGTCTATCTGAGATAATGACTCCCGCGGCGTGCGTTCCGGTGTTACGCACCATACCCTCAATAATACGACCTTCTTGAATAATCTTAGCTGCAACGGGGTTATGATCAACTTCGTATTTAAGATCGGTACTCTTTTCTAAAGCCGCATCCAGCGTAATACCAATATCATCCGGAACCATCTTGGCAATACGATCTGCTTCAGCATACGGTATATCGTTTACGCGAGCCAAATCACGCACGATCATTTTGGCGCCAAAGGTACCGAACGTAATAATATTAGCCACGCACTCACTACCATACTTTTGGCGCACGTACTCAATTACCTCTCCACGACGCCGCATACAGAAGTCTATATCGAAGTCTGGAGGTGAAACGCGTTCTGGATTCAAGAAACGTTCGAAAAGAAGTTTAAATCGAATAGGATCGATGTCCGTAATCTTAAGCACATAGGCCGTTAAGCAGCCTGCACCGGATCCTCTACCCGGGCCAACAGGAATTGTCTGCTCACGAGCCCATCGGATAAAGTCCCATACGATCAAGAAGTAGTCAATAAAGCCTGCCTTCTCAATAATCGAAAGCTCATAATCAATTCTTTCCGCAAGTGTTTTAGCCAGTTCCGGATCATCAGCGTTATCAGGGTCGTGATAATTCACGCCGTAACGCTCTTTCAGCCCTTGTACACACAGGAACTTTAAGTACTCAATATTCGTTGTGTGGACAGAGTAAATTTCTTCAGGAGCTTTGTATACGGGGTACAAATTATTGCCAAATGGGATTTCCAAATCACACATTTCGGCGACTTCGCAGGTATTCGTGAGTGCGTGAGGAATCTCACCAAAAATAAGCTCCATTTCCTGGCGAGATTTCAAATAGAATTGGTGGGAAGTATAGCGCAACCGCTTTTCATCCGCAATCTTGGAGCCGGTTTGAATACACAGAAGTGAATCGTGGGGAGCCCAGTCATTTTTGCCAACATAGTGTACATCGTTTGTACAGACCAGCTTTAACCCAAATTCTTCTGCTAACGGTATAAGATGCTTATTTACCTGCTGTTGCTCACTGATGCCATGGTCTTGCAGCTCTACAAAATAGTTTTCCCTCCCAAAAATGTCTATAAACGTAGACAATGCTTTCTTGGCACCCGGTATGTCCCCCTTAAGGATGTGTTGCGGAACAACGCCCTGCAAACACCCCGTAAATCCAATTAACCCCTCCGCATGAGCGGCTAATTGTTCCATATCCGTACGAGGCTTATAGTATAGCCCTTTAGTATGAGCATCGGATACTAACCGAATAAGGTTTTGGTAGCCTTTAAGGTTCTTGGCGATCAAGCCCATATGGTGGTATTTGTGCTGACCACGCTCAGGCTTTTCAGTCATCTTATGGTCATAGACCAAGTAGACCTCACACCCTAATAACGGTTTTATACCATGCTTTTTTGCCGTTTGAAAGAACTCAGTTAAGCCAAACAAATTACCGTGGTCGGTAATCGCGACTGCTTTCATATTATAGTCACAACAATGCTTACACAGACGATCAATATGGCATGCGCCATCCAGCAGACTAAAGTCTGTGTGCAGATGCAAGTGAACGAAATCTGAGTCTTTTTTGGCCATGTGAATCGATCATATCAGGTAACCCTCTAAACGCAAGTTTGCAATGATTGGTACTTGAGTACAAGGGGTAGACGAGGATCACAGAACAAGGCTTTTCTTTTTACCGTTATTATTGTAGAATATGTTTAGATGTTAAAAGCATATTGGCAAAATGCGGAAGAGGGGATAGCCGTCCTTTCACGTGACTGGACTACCCCCGATACGTTACCGGAGTTTCTCATATACCCTGGCAAACAGAAAGCGAAGGAGATAACACGCGTCCCGTTGATCGAATTCGCCCAGCGCTCGGGCTATTTTAGGGAAGGGGAAGATTTGACGTTTATCTTCGAACCCAAGTCCGCCCATCTCGGCCAGAAAATCAATGGTGAGCGTATCTATGTATCTGGTAGTTTTAATGGGTGGGATGAAGCGATTAACAACCCCAAGTGGGAACTTAAGAGACAGGAAGTCGAAGGGCTTTCTTGTTACGCGCTCACTTTGCCATGGGAGGAGTGCTACGATGTAGGAGAAGTCCATCGTTTTAAATTTGTGACCAATGCCAAAGACTGGCTTGAGGTCCCTGTAGACGCTCCTAACGCAGTGGTAGAAGACAACAATCGCAATTATGAATTACGGGCGATGCGCACTGGCCATCACATGTTTTATTTTAAGGCTCCGTTTAAGCAGGACATCCCTAAGGCTATGGAGCTCGTTTGCCAGAAGGAAAGATGTCATATAGATTACACGCCTTGGCTCTTAAATTATAAAACAGATTTGCCCTTAGGTGCCATTGTAGAAGAGAATGAAACTGTCTTTCGATTGTTTGCCCCAAGGGCCATTATGGCTAAAGTGATTTTTTATGAAGACCTGGAATATCCGGATGAGCAGACATGTTCTATGGTCAAGGTCGATGATTGTACTTGGGAGTACAAACATAAGGGCAATCTAGATGGCTGGTATTATTATTACCAGATTACAGGCCTAAATAAAGACGACTTTTCTCATTTTAGCAGCAATTTTAAAATACTTGATCCCTACGCCAAAGCAACTGTCTGCGCCAGTGGTCCAGGTATCATTGTCGATTTCAAAAAAAACCCCAAGCCAGAAAGTAGCTACCAGCCACCAGCTTGGGATGATCTTATCATTTTAGAAGCCCACGTTCGGGATTTATTAGCGAAAGACAGAATCGAGCTGACAAAGGATGAACGCCTTGGGTTTACCGGCTTATCCCAATGGATCCACACCGATGATAATTATATCAGACAACTTGGGGTAAACGCCGTAGAGTTTCAGCCCGTACAGGAATTTGAGTATACAAAGATAGAAGAATACCACTGGGGCTACATGCCGGTTAATTACTTTTCACCATCAAGCGCTTATGCAGAGCATCCTGGAAGAGCATCCCAGGTAAAGGAATTTCAAAACGTTGTTAAAGCATTTCATGATCGCGGTATAGCAGTGATTCTAGACGTTGTATATAACCATGTTGGAGACCCCAACCACTTGCTTTATATAGACAAACAATACTATTTCGAGACAACGGAAAAGGGAGATTTGTACAACTACAGCGGCTGCGGGAACGATCTACGCGCGCGTGCTCCCATGGCCAAACGATTGATTATCGATAGTCTTATCCATTTCATGGAAGTCTATGGTGTCGATGGATTCCGTTTTGATCTGGCAGAACTCTTGGGCGTAGATGTACTAAAAGACATAGAAGCCGCGCTTAAAAAAGCAAAACCATCTGCCATCTTAATAGCGGAGCCATGGAGCTTCCGCGCTCACATTGCCCATATGTTGAGGCCTACGGGATTCGCTTTTTGGAATAGTGCTTTTCGTGAGTATTTTAAGCAATATGTGCAAGGTGATGGCAACCACGAGGGCTTTCGCTATTTCATTAAAGGATCCTTGGATTTTTTAACACGTTTCCCCTCACAAAGTGTCAATTACTCTGAATCTCACGATGACCGTTGCTGGATAGACTCCATAACCCAAAACGCTGATCATAACGGCATGAACCCAACCATGCTCGATCAACGCAGGACACACCTTATGGTAGCTTTCTTAATGATGTCACTCGGCATTCCGATGATTTCGGAAGGGCAAGATTTTTTAAAGTCCAAACAAGGCGTAAATAACACTTACCAACGCGGAGACCTTAATGCCCTTAATTTCCACCGGCTAATACAGTTTGCCGACACCCATGATTACTTCAGGCGTTGGATACGTTTTCGTTTATCAGACAAAGGCAAGGTATTGCGCCCTGGTAATGTAGCCAACCTCGATACCTATTTTCAATTTTTTCATGCAACTGAAAAAAGTGCTAGCGCAGTCATCGTAAACTCAGATCAAAGCTTAGGCGAAACCCAACTGTTTTTTGCAATCAATCCCCACGCCGATGAGGTTTGGTTAGATATAGACGGCACAGACCTAGCCACCTATACGCAAATAGCAGATCACGCTCGCTTTAATGACCAAGGTCTCCACACGGGAAGCCTATTATGGCATGCTGGAAAACTTCACTTACCGCCCAATTCCTGCGGCCTTTGGGTGAAGTAAGGCACCCCTAAAATACCTACGCCTACCGATACCAATAGCGTGATGTGGATTTATTCCCTTCCTTATCCAGAATGCCATGGTCAACACCCATTTTGAGATCTCTACTGGCCGTTGCGGTGGAGATTTCGAAAAGATCGTTGTATTGTTTGCGGCTAAATTTGTTTTGTCCAAATTGCTTTTTTGCTTTGGCAATACGGTCTTCGTAGCCCAGCTTGGCCGAAACGCGCTTTGGCATTTCAGTTAAGGCAATCAGGATCTTTTCCAGAGAAAACTCGATAAAGCGGGTTGCGTCTGCTGCTTCATCACACGCCCTTAACGTTTCATAGTACTCGGCCTGATAACGTTTAATAATGCTTTCTACGGGCACATATTCAAAGAGAGGTTCATCTCGCATCAGCAAAATTTGTTGCCATAACCTTCCCATTCTTCCATTACCATCACTAAAAGGGTGTATGAACTCCAATTCATAGTGAAAAACGCAGGCCTTGATAAGCCAGGGACCGTTATCCTCTTTAAGGTAATCAAAAAGGTTATCCATTAATGACTCAACTCGATGCGCTGGGGGAGCCATGTGGCTAACCTGGTCTCCTTTATAGACGGCAACCCCTTTTTTGCGCCATGTGCCCGCATCGGCAACAAGATTATTCATCAAGCCATTATGAGCCTTTAGAAAGGAATCCTTACTTAGGCCGTCCCATATAAGCAGATCCTTATAAACCGTTACAGCATTTTCAGTCTCCAGAATATCTTTCTTGGGGCCGGCAGGTTTTTGCCCATTAAAGATTGTCAATACCTCATCGATACTCAGCGTATTACCTTCAATCGCTAAGCTTGATTGAATCGACCTGACTTTATTCTCCCGCCTTAATTGAACCTGGCCTTGTTTGAAACCGGAAAACTCAAGCAAGCCAAGTTCTCTGCCAATAGCTTCAACTTGTTTCAAAATAACAGAGGTAATCCGATAGGGAGGTTCCTTTACCATAACTTGATAGTATCATATGATACTATCATTTGCAACAACCAAAGGCCGTCACCAAGACCTATTTTAATTGCACAATTTGTATTATGTCTAGTTCGTTTGGATTATCTGATCCCAAGAAAATGCTCACCTTTTCTTGAATTTTTCGTAACGTTATGGTATATTAGGTTATATGGTAATGAGAAAAATGGATAAGCAATTAATTTTTAGAGCACTAAGGCTCTTGGCGGAGTATGCTCAAATGGAAGGCATTTGTTTGGAAATCGGCATTTATGGAGGAACGGCTATGATGTTGGCCTATAATAATAGTAATCGGGATATCACAAAGGATATTGATGCCGCTTTTAAGGATCAATCTTCCGTAGCACCACTTATTCAAAAAGTGGCAGATGATTTGGATCTACATGAAAATTGGATGAATGAAGAGGTCCGAATGTTTCTGGCCGAAACCAAAGGTAACATGAGACTGCTGAAGGTCAAAGAACTTGAGCACCCTAATTTAATAATCACTGTTCCTACAGCTAGTTACTTGCTGGCCATGAAATGTAGAGCCTGCAGGGAACCGCTCCCGGGTTACGCTGGTGATTACGAAGATATTACGTTTTTATTGAAAAAGATGGAGATTCAATCTGTCGAGCAAATCCAAGAACACATAGATCGCTATTTTGTTGATGAGCCCCTTTCCGAGGAAACTCGGATTGTTTTGAGCGGTATTTTAAAAGCAATTAACAACTAACCCATTGACCAATGCTTACAAAAGATAAGAGTTTCATAAATAATAAATCGCTGCAGCGTCCTAAAGCAGCTAAAGAAGTTAGCTTGTGGTCTGAAAGCGAAAAGGATTTTGGCTACAACTTTCAAGACTGGGTGCATGAGTTGCGCCGATTGTCTTCCAAACCTGAATTGTTACAGCACATTCAAGATCCCCCGCCACGTCTTGCCAATTTATTTCCCGAGGGTAACATTTGTGATGCCTATCTGGCAGCTTATGCGGCTCATCTTTGCCGCATTAACTCCTTAACGCCCCCGGAATGGACCCAAAGTGATGACCTTGTTTTGGAAGAGCCTTGGTTTTCAAATCCTTTTAAAGATGCTCGGTTTTTGCTCTTGAGGGACACACCTCCTGAATTTAAAAACAAAAATCTTTTTACGACTCCGGAAATTACTTTTAAAGCACATCCTGGTCGCCCAAAGGCATCCATTGTTCATAAACGAAAAATGGCCGCACTTCGCCAAAAAGCCTATCGAAAACGGATTGCCGATGAGTTAAAAGCCTTGCGTAAAAAGACTTCTTGAAATTACCTATTCGGCAAAAATAGCGCGCCTTGCAGATACAGCTGGCATTCACCGGACAACAGGACTCTATCTCCAGCCATTTCACATACTAGCTTTCCCTTACGTTTAGATCCTTGTGTAGCTTGTATTTTGATTTTGCCTAATTCCTTGCACCAGTATGGCGCTAAAACGCAATGAGCTGAGCCCGTAACGGGATCCTCAGGAACATTATGTTTGGGGTAAAAGCATCGTGAGTAAATATCGCCCCCAAACTTATTTGTTGTGGCTGATATGATTACACCCCGGTATGGCAGCTTGCTGATTGCCGTAAGATCTAATTCAGCGTTTTCAACTTCAGTCTCATTTTCTAAAATAAATAAAAGATCAAAAGTACTTTTAAAAATTGCCTTGGGGGCTATATTAATGAGCCTCAGATACTTGGGATCCATCCGCATCGCCTCAAAGGGCAATGCGGGGAAATCCATGACGAGTTTATTACCATCTTTTCTAACAATCAACTGCCCACTTAAACTATTGAAAACGATCTGATCTGCGCCGGTTTGTATATGGTTAAAAATAACAAACGCACATGCTAGTGTTGCGTGCCCGCAGAGTCCTACTTCTCCGTTAGGCGTAAACCATCGAATATCAAAACCCACCTGATTCGGCACAAAAAAAACGGTTTCAGAGAGGTTGTTTTCTGTTGCGATCGATTGCAACAGCTCGTCACTCAACCATGCTTCAAGCGGGCAAACGGCAGCAGGATTACCTTCAAATAGCCGAGAAGCAAAGGCATCTACTTGGTACAGCGGTAATTTCATGGGGAAGTTTTGAGGATATTAAACTTAAACTAAATGCGCTAATTTATTAGACACAGCTTCGATCAGCTCGTCTCGGCTAATATTTTCTTCTGTCCGTTTATCTAAATCTTTTAGCAATACTTCATTCCTCGCAACCTCTGTTGCCCCATAAACCAAAGCCAACTTCGCTTCTAGTTGATTTGCTTGTTTTAGCTGTTTGCTTATATTTTGGTTTTTATAACTAAAATCAACACGTATGCCAAGCGCACGCAGCATTAAAATATCTTTAAAAGCAATGTCTCGCTCAGCTTCACTGTCTATAACAACAAAAACGTCCGGCGTTTCATGGCATGCGGGAACAAGGTCTTGTTGCTTTAAGAGATCCAGTAACGTGACATCGCCCATGGCAAATCCCACTGCCGGCATATCCACGTTAGCCAGTTTTTTGACAAGGTTATCATATCGCCCTCCCCCGGCTAGTGCTCTACCCTGGCCTACTGTTTGAAAAGCTTCAAAGACAAAGCCCGTGTAATACGCAAGTCCGCGTACAATACTCAGGTCTATCCGTATAAAACGGCTTACGCCAAAGGCATCTAGTTGCCCTAGGAGTTCTCTCCAGGAAGCAATACGAGCATGGATCGCTTCTTTCTCTTCTGCTAAAGAAACTGTATTAAAGAAATGCTCGATATCCACAATGCTACGCAATTGTGCCAGTTGCTTGATATTTTTGAGAAACTCAGCGGCCTTACCACCAAAGAATCCTTTTAGTTGTTCAAGTACTTTGTCCTCATCTTCACGCTCCATTTTATCAATGATCGTGAGAACGCTATGGGCATCTTCATCACTCAACCCACAAGCGATTAAATAGTATACCCATATATCACGGTCACTTAACCGAATACAAAATTCCTTATCCGTGAGACCAAAGTTACTGAGGATTTGGATCAACAACGTAATAGCTTCCGCATCTGCGATGGTACTCTCTTCACCCAGAATATCCGCGTTAAATTGATAAAAGGAGCGTAACCGACCTTTTTGCGGGCGTTCATAACGGAAATGTTCACCCACGTTAAACCATTTAACCGGTTTACGCATGCTGTTTGCTTTAGCGCCTACAAGGCGAGCGAGCGAAGGTGTCATTTCGGGTCTCAGCGCAATTGCGCGTCCTCCCTTGTCTTCAAAATTAAATAACTGGCCTACAATTTCATCACCGGATTTTACGGTAAAGAGCTCTAATGGCTCCAAGACAGGTGCGTCAAACTCATGGAAATTGAAGCTTTTCGCAGTCTGGCGCCAAGTAGAGAAGAGGTACTCTCTCACAGAGCACTCTTCTGGGTAAAACTCTCTAAAACCGGGTAATGTATTGAAAGCCATTCGCTAATTAAACTAGGGTTAGTTTTTTAGTTCCTGTATGTTCATTTGGGTTAACTGATTCTTCAGTTCTTTACCTGCTTTAAATTTAATAACCGCGCGTTCAGGAATGACAACATCTTCTTCTGGTTTGTTTGGGTTACGTCCAATGCGTTTTTTGCGCAGTTGTACTTCAAACACACCGAAGTTGCGCAGCTCTACATTACGGCCACTCGTCAAGGCTTCTGCAATGACATCGAGTGTTTTTTGAACGATTTCCCTCACTTGTTTTTGCGGAAGATCGTTGTCTTTATATATGCTTAGTATGATATCTCTTTTAGTTAGATTTTCTTTTTCTGCCATAACGTGTAGACTTATTTCTGATTTTGATTTATAGTCAGAGTATTTCCGTATATTATTACCATTAAGTCAAATAAAAAACTATGATCGCCAAAAAAGACGAAGAAGAACTAAGTCCTATCGAGGAACTTCAAAAACAGCTTCAAGAAGCATTAAAAAGTACTAACCTGGGGATAAAACTCGCTCCTGCTGGGGATTCTGACGAGGAGGAGGAATCCATGGATGATAATCATAATAACGTTAGTTCGCCCGAGAGTGACGAGGAAGTTTTGAGAAAAATTCGTGAATTTAATTTAAAACCGAAGGAGATCAGAGACTATCTAAACCGATTTGTCATCAAACAACCTGAGGCAAAAAAGGTTCTTTCAGTCGCTATTTGTGATCACTATAATCACGTGCGCCAATGCTTAGAAGATCCTGAACTCATTGAACAAGAGTATAATAAACAAAATATCCTGCTTATCGGGCCAACAGGAGTAGGTAAAACGTATTTGATGCGTAATATCGCGAAGTTGATTGGTGTTCCTTTTGTAAAAGCAGATGCTACTAAATTCTCCGAAACAGGCTACGTGGGTAACGATGTTGAGGACTTGGTGCGCGATCTCGTAAAAGCAGCCAATGGTAATGTTGATCTGGCGCAGTATGGTATCGTTTATATCGATGAGATTGATAAAATTGCAGCAGACTCTTCCAATGGCGGGCGTGATGTTTCTGGCAGGGGTGTGCAAATTAACTTACTTAAGTTGATGGAAGACACCGAGGTAAACTTGTTTAGCCCACAGGATATGATGGCGCAGATGCAAGCGCTTATGAGCATGGGGCGTCGTGGTGATAAGAAAAAGAAGCGCACGATTAATACGCGCCATATCCTCTTTATCCTAAGTGGTGCTTTTGATAAGCTGTCTGATCTCGTAAAACACCGCTTAGATGATACTAGAATTGGCTTCAAAAATCGCACCATCATGCCTCACGCTGAAGACGAAACGTATAACTACCTGCGAAAAGGAAGCACAGCAGACTTTATTAAATTTGGTTTCGAGCCCGAGTTTATTGGCCGTATCCCGGTTAGAGTTGCCTGTGAGCCTTTGTATCAAGAAGATTTAGCTCGTATTCTGACATCATCCGAGGGGTCTATTTTGAAGCAATATAAATCAGATTTTAGCGGTTATTCCATAGATTTTCAAATCACGAAAGAGGCCATTCAGGGGATCGCAAAGCGAGCTGCAGAAGAGAAAACCGGTGCCAGAGGTTTGTTAACCGTTCTGGAATCCGTTTTTCGTGACTTCAAGTTCGAGCTACCGTCAACTGCGATTAAGTCCTTTGAGGTGACATCTGATACCGTGACGAATCCTAAAGACTCCTTGAGCAAATTGCTCTCCGAGCATGAGCATTTGCAGTCTGCCGTGTATGAGGAAGATGTTAAGCGCTTTGCCAATAACTTTTACTTACGGCACAATTTAAAGTTGGAGTTTGATAAAAAGGCGATCAAGTATCTTATCAAAGCATCATTGGAAGAAGACAAAACCATTATCGCCTTATGCGAGGAACGGTTTAAAGACTTCGAGCACGGTCTAAAAATTATTTTCAGAAACACAGGCCGTACAACCTTTAAGATCACGCAAGCCGTAGCCGCTAATCCGGATAAGGAATTATCTCTGTGGGTTGTTGATAGCTTTAAAGAAAACAAAGAAGGCGGAAATAAAGATGCGCAATAATCAAGGAGAAGAAATACAGCACATGTTTAGCGCAATCGCTCCTAATTACGATTGCGCCAACCATTGCTTGAGTTTTGGCATCGATTATTATTGGAGGGCATGCTTGGTGAAAAAAGTCAAAGCATGCCAACCCAAAGTAGTTGTAGACTTAGCCACCGGCAGCGGCGATGTTGCCCTAGCTTTGAAAAATGAATTAGGGAGCGAGACAGATGTCCGAGGTTACGATTTCTGTGATGATATGCTTGCTGTTGCTAAGGAAAAGGATTCCGCATCTACCGTTTCCTTTAATTTTGGGGACTGTACCCATTTGCCCATAGAAGACAATTCCGTGGATGTCATTACTATTGCTTTTGGTTTACGCAATGTTATTGACCGGAAAAAGGGCCTTGCCGAAATGCAGCGCGTCTTAAACAAAGAACACGGCAAACTGTTCGTGCTCGAATTTTCGCGCCCAAATATCTGGTTTAAACCTTTTTATTATTTTTATCTGAGAATGGTATTACCGGTGCTCGCCTTTTTCACCACAGGTAATTGCTCTGCGTATAAATATTTGGGAGATTCAATCAGTATATTTCCGTCTGCTAAAAATCTAAAAAAGGAAATAGAAGAAGCTGGCTTTAAAGATGTTTCCTATCGTAAACTTACCCAAGGGGTTGTTGCTATACACGAGGCACTACCAGTCAATGTGAATCATACCCAGTCCTTAAAATATTCAACAAACCAGTCTATCGCAAATTGCCGGAACATCTGAAAGGTTTCCGAGGAAAAACAACCAGAGTAGATCCCCCATCAAGACAATCCTGAGGGGGGCCGGCACAATCTGATTGAGGCGAAACAGTAGGGTTTACGCACTTACTTTATAGTTCATCGTGACTTCTTTTAGCTTTTGTTTCCCGATAGCTTAGATTGCATCCTGGCTCTGGATTGTATTGATTTTCGATAGCACACTGATACATTTTGTTAAAGTATTCCTGTACTTGTTCCGGACTGGAATTTAATCCTTTTGATTTTGCTGTATTACTAGGGTGTTCTTCCAGAACCGCTATGCTCCCATCACATGTATTTAAGGCTAATGCTTGAAAGTAATATTTGTTAGCTTCAACGCTTGTGGGATTTATCCGCGCATATCCTTCATAGGGTTGCTTTTCAAAAAGTCTCGCATCATTTAATTTTACTTTACGTTTGCTAAGTTCGCTTTTGAGAAACTTACCTGTTTGTTCAGACATCCAATACTTCCTGGACTTCCAACCACCTATAAGGTGTGCCATTGTATTTCTGATTTCGCCACCATTCTCTTCCAAAATTCTAAACAGCATTTCGATATCTTCGTGTTTTGTGTCATCGTCCCAGTGCGCTACTACGCCAACTTTTCTTACGTTGTCATAAAGCGTTATAAATATACAGCCATTTACCCCAAAAGTGCCAATTGTAGATATTGGTGAATTACAGGAAGTATTTGTGTACTCTCTTTGCTGCACTAACTGAGTTTTATCGTAATCAAGTGTATTACTATATTTCGTAACATAGCTAGTTGCATTAGCTGCATTAATTAATTGAAGCGTTAGTAGTGTTATTGCTATTGCTGTATTTTTGTTTTTCATTTACTGTAATTATTTTTATTAATTATTTATATTAACACTTTAAATATAAG
>MNWT01000012.1 GCA_001872735.1 Verrucomicrobia bacterium CG1_02_43_26
CCGCCCCGGGCTCAAAAATAGAACGCTCCAGGGATCTGCAAACACTGATCGAAGACATGCTTGCAATGGAAATGTCTCCGGACGCTATTGCCCATCGACTGAAGCAAGAAGGATCTTGCCATGCCATCAGCCACGAGTCCATCTATAAATGGATCTATGGCGTGGCTTACGAAAGAGCCCTCTATCGCTATCTCTACAGAAGAAAACGAAGGCGTGGCAGAAGACCTTGTCTGAAAGCTCCTCGTGAACGGATACCCGATCGGGTATCCGTTCACGAAAGGCCGGCAACCGTCCGTGAAGAATTTGGGCATTGGGAGGCCGATACGCTTCACTTCGCCGGGCGTAGCGGCGCTGTACTGACCCTCTATGAGCGTAAAAGTAAATTGCTTTTGGGCGCCAAACTACATAGCAGAAGCTCAACCGAAACCATCGATAATCTGGTGACCATTCTGGAAAAGCTCCCTGAAAACGCCTTAAAATCTATCACCTTTGACAACGGCCTCGAATTTTATAATTACCGCTTGTTGAAAGAAAAATTTGGGATCGCCACTTATTTTTGCGACCCTTACAGCCCTTGGCAAAAAGGCGGTGTCGAAAATGCCAATGGCTTGCTCAGAGGCCGTTATATTCCTAAACATTTTACCGAAAATGATGTCACTGCCACCCAAGTTCAGACCTTCATGGCTAGAATCAACCACACTCCAAGGAAATCCCTCCACTACTTATCGCCCATGGAATCTTTCTTGCTTTTTTCTTCCTGTTCCGTAAAACTCTTTAACTTTAATTCCGCATGTGTTGCACTTCGAGTTTGAACTCGGCCTCAATAACCGAAAATCTTTTGCAATTCACGCTGCAACCCTTTACCAGTAACGATCTCACCATTTGGCAGCTTCTGAATCAACTGTCGGCAACGATTCTCCTTCAACAGCTCTGGGCTATAGGCCAATATACTGACATCACCTTCCACATTGGGCTTGAATTCCCTTACTGGGAGCGGCCTCCAGCCCTTAGGTAACCCAAACCACGTAAACTCGATCTCCCAGCCGCCTACCTTGTTTTTTTCAATCGGTTTCAGTAATAAATGCGGGTAGCGCCTTATAAAATCAGGTATCTTTTTCGTATAAACACGAACCTCTAAAGCAGTCGGCAAGCCGCATAGATACTGTCTTACAGACAATTGAGAATCAGACTTTACCCCCTCGAAATAACCCAAAGGATCCACCCCAACCAGGTTCATCCCATTATAATTCCCAAAGTAATTCTTGGTCGCAAACTTCTGCTTATTATACCAGCTCTGGAAGCGGTCTGTAAGCTGTAATCCCATCTCGAAATGCAAGTGAGCCCGCTCCTTAGGAATCGTGTAGCCCGCTGCAGTCCTACCCATCACGCCTATCTGCGCCCCCCGCTCCACCTCTTGCCCAGCAGCCAACCCAGTACTGATCTCGCTTAAGTGCGCATAAAGCGTATATATCGGCAACGATGCATTCGGGTGCACCAGCACCACATACTTCCCATAGCTACTACGCCCTGCCCGCCTATTAACATAAGCCACTTTTCCGCTTAAAGCCGCATAAACACTATCCTTAGGCTCCCGCTTCTTAGTCCACGAAGTCGCCTTTATATCAATTCCCTCATGAAAGCGGCTCCCATTATTACGCACACACCCAAACATCCCCGATTCCACTTTCCCAGAAGCCGCAGGCTGAATAAACTCCTCCACAGCCTTCCCCTCCACAAACGCATTATTCGGCGTTGGCCACTGCACCGTCTCCGCTCCAGCCCTTACAGATAAGCCCTCAGTAACCACTCCCACCAAAAGCCAACATAAAATCACTCTCTTACAACGATTCATAATCAAAAGCATTACTCTGCCCTTTTCCCCAACAATGTCAAGTCCTCCATTCACACACTAATACCAAA
The DNA here is from genome assembly GCA_001872735.1 of Verrucomicrobia bacterium CG1_02_43_26. Lineage (NCBI taxonomy): Bacteria > Pseudomonadati > Verrucomicrobiota > Verrucomicrobia bacterium CG1_02_43_26. The sequence goes on from MNWT01000012.1 coordinate 1,921, forward strand.
TAAGTTATAATTAAAATATAATTGACATTTAGTTAAAAATTATACATAATAAATAGATAGTTAATTAATAAAAGCCACCAAAAAGCATCGAACTTAAAAATCGAAATCAAGCCACAAAGGAAAAACTATCATGAACAACATAAAAACAATTACCACAAATCAAAAACCCAGCGAAAAGTATATTAAAGATTGCCCCCATATCAAAGATGGGAAATTCACTACGAACTACAAGACAGGGGAAGGCTTCTGGCAAAACGGTGGCTTCGGGCGTACTATAAAATGGTTTGCAGGCGTTGATGAAAAAGGGCGCAAAGAAAAATATATCAATTACTTATGCCCAGGCCAAACAAGCGCAACACTCACTAAAGAAAGTATATTTAACAAAACAGCCAAGATTCCTTTTAATAAATTATATATTAAAGAAAATATTAACGATTTGTGGGAAATGGCTGATTTGTTAGCCTGCTTTAATGCATCAAAAGACCAGTCTGATCTAAAGCACATAACAGATAAAGACCTTCTTAACTCATTTAATTATTTACATAATTACCTAGAACACCAAAGCTTTAAAATCGATGGCAAAACGATATCTATTGAAAATTATAGAACAATAAAGCAACTCGCAACAAAGAACGCCATCACTGACAAGGCCTTAACTAATATTTTCGATCAAGCAAATAAAATCAAAATACTGTCTCCAGAAGGCAAAATGGACGCTGTAAAATATTTTGTAGATAATCAGTTTGCAAATGAAGATATTAGTAAATTTTGCTCAAAAAAAATGTGTTCTGATGAAAAACTAAATGGGAAAGTCAGCTTCGAAGAGCTCTATAATAACAAGATACTAAAAGAAGAGAGCGTGAACCTAGAAGGGGAGAATTGGATCATGGAGGAGGTAGTCTCCAAAGAGTTTAGCACAAAAGAAGTTAATGAAATAACTATTAAAAATGGTGAAGTTGCGAAGGAAAAGGAAATTGAGATTAAGGCAGCTTTCGGAGAAGTTGTGAAATTGCGTTGCCCGTTTCTAACAAAAGAAGGGCAAGAAAACTTTGTAAATGAACTCTATAAAGAAGGTTATACAAGGCCTCATGAAGTTGATGATAATCTAAGCATTATTTTTGGAGCACTTGACACAATGTACGGCGGGAAGGATTGGGAAAAGATAGAAGACAACAGTGTAAATTCTATTACTGACTTAATTAAAGACAAAGAAGCTCATTTTGAAACGATCAACTATATGGAGGAAAACAACGGAGCACTATCTTTCTATATCGAACAGATGTTCTTCTGCTCTAATGACTTAAATAGAGAGCTCGTTAATATAATCGTTTTTTCTAAACTCTCACTTGAGGAAATTAAAGCCTTTTTCAATGACTATGTTAGCATGGAGACCTTCTTACACCTTGAAAAGAAGTATGGAGAGGATCTTAAAAATCTGAAGGTGAATAACTTGGATGAACTAAGGGATATTCTCCCCAAGAAGAGTAAACGCCGTACGCCGCCTGCATTGCCAGTTAAGGATAAAATTGTTTTAGAAAATAATCTTATTGATGAAAAGAAAGACGTACGCATAGAGGAGAATTAAGCTTGAGGTGGAATCGCCCCTGTGCGAAGGTAGAGGGGCTTGAGGAAGAAAAGAATAGTCTTTATGGGGTCCGATGCCATTGCGTTGCCGGCTGTGCGGTTTTTGCAGGAGCAGAAGGCGGTTTGTGAGGTTGTTGGCGTTTTTAGCCAGCCAGATAGGCCTTCCGGTCGAGGGAAGCATTTGCATGCCAATCCTGTGGCTGCGTGGGCGTTAGAAAATGACATCACTTTATTGAGACCAGAGCGCTTGAGCGCTGGGGAGGTAGCGTGGTTGAGAGAGGCAGCCGTGGATCTCATTGTAGTAATGGCTTATGGCCATATCCTTAAACCGGATCTGTTAGCAGTGCCGCCGCTGGGGGTCGTTAATTTGCACTCCTCATTATTGCCTAAGTACCGTGGTGCATCGCCGATTGTAGGTGCGATTGCGAGCGGAGAGGAAGCAACAGGCGTTACCCTGATGGAGATCGTTCCCGAGATGGACGCAGGGGCTATTATCGATCAGGAAATAGTGCCAATAAAACCGGCAGAAACCGCCATAGAAATAACAGAAAAGATAGCTGACGCTTGCATCCCTTTACTAGAAAGGACTTTAAGCGCATTACTGAGCGTGAAATATTCAAAAACAGAGCAGGATAAGACGCAAGCGAGCTATACCAGAAAACTGAAAAAAGAAGATGGACAGCTAGATTTCGGGCTAACGGCCGAGGAATTAGTCAATCGACACAGAGCCCTTCAGCCCTGGCCAGGAAGCTTTTTCGAGTATGATAATATTGTCCTAAAAGTGGGAGATTGCGCCACTGATACAATAGCAGAGCAGCCTGCAGAGTGCGGAACAATCCTGGAAGCATCCGAAAAAGGAATCGCCATACAGACCGCTTCCGGAGCTATTTTAATTAAAAAAATCCAGCGACCAGGCGGTAAGATGCTTTCTGCATCAGACTTCCTAAGAGGGTTCCACCTAGAAACCGGTATAGCATTAAACTACAAGCCATCCACCCCATTAGTTAGCCAGGAACCATTCCCTCGAAAAAAGAAAAATCCCTGAGATAGTTTACGAAACAACCCCTGAGTGTGCCCCCCTGAAAAGGTTTATGAATAGTCTTTTTCTGTTTATTTCTTAACTATTAGCTGGAATGAACTACAAATTAATACAACATAAAACAGCCATTTCCTAGCGATTTACGCTACATTCATTAGACATAAAAGGCGGGGTTTGTTTCACCTGAAACAAACATGGGTAAAAATAGTGCTCAAAAATACACCCATTATGCCGCAATTATGTCCTCTGCAACCTGGGTTAGCAGCCCCGTTTTTTAATGGAAAATTTCCGCAAACATAATATTTTCCTGCGAGTTTTCACCAAACTGACCCTTGCCAGCCCTCCCGGAAAACGGTTTATGAACAATCTTTTGCTGTTTATTTTTTGGGCATTTATAGAAACGAATTACAATCTAAAACGATATAAAATAGTCATTCCCTAGCCATTTACGCTACATTTATTAGACATAAAAGGCGGGGTTTGTTTCACCTGAAACAAACCCGGACCTTATTAGTGAACTTAAGTTCAGTATCCTGCAGGAGCTTTTGACTTGAACCCTTTAAGGGTAATTATTGCCGATTTCAAACTCGAAGTGCAACACTAGGTAAAAAGAAAGAAAGGAAAGTGAAGGAACCGGAAGAAAAAAGCCACTTCTATGAAAATCCCTAATAGTGCTTCCTTGCGTGAAACATTATTGAGCCTGTATGAAAGCCAACGCCTTGAGAAAAACATAAAAGCCTAAACGTGATTCCGAGCTCGGCGTATGCAAAAAAAACGAAAAAAAAGCTTGGAAAAATTTGTTTAACCATTAAAGTGTATATCACCTGGCGGTGAGGTAACCAAGCGGCCAAAGGATGCAGACTGTAAATCTGTCGGGTTTAGCCCTTCGGGGGTTCGAATCCCTCCCTCACCACCATCTTTTTTATCAAAATCTTGTCATTTTGATAAAGATGCCCTAAGTTATTTGGAGGATAGCATGGTTATTGTTCTCCCATTGGCATGGGCTTAAATTCGATAGGGATGCCCCTATGAAAAAGAACTTGTTCAATAAAAGTAGATTTGATCACAAAAGCGAGAGAAGCAATGCCTGTTACAAGGCGTAATCAAATATCCAGTAATTCTTTATATTTCTTAGCCAAGCTATATTTTCTTGATTTAAAACTGTGATCAACAATTTTCAAGAAACCTCCTTCAACCCATTTTTTGCAAAGTGCTGCATTTGTTCGCGGTTGAAAGCCAAACAAATCACCAATTTGCTTGCTCGTAACGACATCGTATTCCCTGAATAGTTCTAACGCTTTGCGCTGCTTGGGATCTAATGTACGCATGAGGTCAGAATGATCTTTTTCACCTTTTTCATTACTTGCCATCATCTGGATAACAACTTTTTCAAAGGCAAAAGCCATACCTTCGGTGAAATATTCCACCCAATTGGTAATGTCCGCTTCAGCACGCCCAAAATAGTAATTATGAGAAGACCCAACACTCATTGCTCTATAATAGCCTAGTAAATTTTTAGCATAATACTCTTCGAGGGAATAAAGGCCCTTCAAGCCATAGCCACCAAGATGCAGAATCAGTGTTGTCAGCAATCTAGCAGTTCGACCATTACCATCGTAATAAGGGTGGATTGTTGCAAACTGATAATGCGCAATACCGGCAACAATAGGACAGGGAAGCTCATCATTTTCTTTGATCCACGAAACTAAATTTCGCATGAGACCCGCAACATCCTTAGATTCCGGAGGCATGTAGACAATTGTTCCTGAGCCGCTATCTTTAATGACATTTTGTCCATCACGATAAGGAGTCGGCTTAACGCGCGTCCCACCATGGCTCATAACAAGCGCATGTAGTGTTTGTATTACTTTTTCAGTGACTGAAATGTTTTGCGCCGCATAGTGTTCAGACTGGGCTAATGCTGCGTAATAACCTTTGACCTCGTGCTCATCTCTTTCTCTACCGGGAAAATGACCATCAAGTTGAATGACTTCCTGTATTTCATCAGGCTTGAGTTGATTACCTTCTATCATGGTAGAATAGTGTGTGGTATATAATTTTGCTGTTTCACGCAAAGATGCGAGCACAGTTGGATTCACCGGCAACATTGCTACTTTTTCCTTAGCAGCTTCAATCCTCATGAGATGCTTAGCAATCGCTGGATTAATTGTATATACAGGTTTAAAATTTGTCGGCATAATGCAAGCTCGATACTGGTTTACGTTACATTATTAATCATGCCGATAAAATACTCACAAATCAAGCAGAATAGGCTCATAAGATTGTGTAATCTACCTGAATAAGGTGGTTTTGTGCTTCACATTTCCCAGACAGTTTTGAGAGCATTATAGTTAGCGATACTAACCACCACCCTCTTTGTATCAAAATCTTGTAATTTTGATAAAGATGCCCTAAGTTATTTGAAGAATCACCAAATAACCTCAAATAACGATACAATAATATTATGGTTGCCGTACCCTCTACAATGCTAGCGATTGGCACAAAAGCCCCTGAATTCACGCTGCCAGACCCATCTGAAAAGCAGTTTTCGCTAGAAAGCCTTACGGGAGCGAAAGGATATTGTATTATGTTTTTGTGTAATCATTGCCCCTTTGTAAAGCATATACAAAAGAAGTTAACAGAGGTTACGCAGGAATACCAAGGAAAGGGAATCGAGTTTATAGCAATCAGCAGCAACGATGTAGACCGTTACCCGGAAGACAGCCCGGAGAGGATGGGTATTGAGGCCGCACAAGCGGGTTATGTTTTCCCCTATCTGTATGATAAGACCCAAGAAGTGGCAAAATTGTATCATGCAGCCTGCACACCCGATTTTTATTTATTTGATAAGGACAAAAAGCTGGTTTACCGAGGCCAGTTTGACAAAAGCCGCCCCAATAACGGTTTGGCCGCAACCGGTGAGGATTTAAAGAAGGCTTTAGATGCCACACTGGCAGGAGAAAACGTACCGGAGGAGGAACAACTACCGAGTATAGGCTGTAATATTAAGTGGAAGCCGGGCAATGCGCCTGAATATTTTATCGGATAAAATGATTTTCCGATTATAGATTTATTTTCCCTTCATCGTAAACACGCCGTTCCAGTTTGGATCGGGTTGTTCTTTTTGCATAATTGAGCAGCGCTTGAGGAAAACTAGGGATGGGTTAATCAGAACCCCATCTCGTGCAGGCTGAAAACGCTCGAGGGTAGAAGCCTTTTCGAATAGACGCATAGCCTCTTGCCAATTTTGGTTGAGGTAGTGCTGCATGGCCTCTTCATAGATCTCCGCGCATTCCAGTAATCTACCTCCCAGGTTATCCTTGAATCCCATGAGTTCGTACATGCGGACAGGTTTTGAACGCCCTTTCACGACAATGTAATCGAGAAAACGGAAAAAGATACTCGTATCCTGCTCCTGGGCAAGCATCCTTGTATCCTCGGTGACCATGCCATAAACGCCGTAGGCCTTGGCGCCACTTTCACAGCGGGCGGCGAGGTTAACGGTATCCCCCATCATCGTGTAATTAAAACGAGTTGAGGAACCCATGTTACCCACGGTAGCCAAGCCGGTATTGAGCCCTACACGCGTACGCATGAAGAAAACGAGATTGGGCCAATTTGCGCCCTTATCCCGCTGCCATTTCGCGCACAATTCCTTTTGAATTTCTTGAACGCGGCAAGCGGCACGACAAGCGGCAAGCGCATGATCCTTCATGTAAAGAGGGGCGCCGAACATGGCTACGATGGCATCTCCAATGTATTTATCGAGAGTGCCGCCCTCTTGCTGGAGAGCGTCTGTCATACCCGTTAGATAGTCGTTCATTAAGTCAACTAACTGGCTAGGGCTAAGGATTTCCGAGAACGTGGAAAAGTTTTCAACATCACTGAAGAAAGCGGTGATTTTTTCCTCAACACCCCCTAATTGAGGTTCTTCTCCGGACTCCACCATTTTATTAACGAGCTCAGGCGAAACATAGGTACCGAAGAGACCCTTGATGCGACTTTTTTGTTTTTCAGAAACAATGAGCTGGAAGACGACCCCTACGAATGTAGTACTACAAGCGGCACCCACTGGGGTAACAAAAGGCAATACCCAGTTAAGGGTATCAAACAAAAAGAAGACACCGGCTACGTAGAGAATAAGGACCAAGAGAGATGCCATCTTAGTGATACCGCTATGAACGCCACTCCAGATACCGAGCGCTACCATAAGAATCGTTAAGACGAAGAGGATAGTGATATTTACCTCAAACGGAAAACGCTTTAAGAATGCGTCCGCGAACATGGTTTTTATAAGGTTTCCATGAACACCCACCTTAGGGACCGGTTCATTTTCAAAAGGAGAAGGGGCGAGGTCATGCAGCAGAGGGTCGACCGGGCCGATTAGCACCATGGCATTATTAAACGCCTTAAAAAATTCCTCGGCTTCTTGTTTTTGCTCAGCGGAACCCTGTTTGAGCCAAGCAGCCGCGCCGAGAACCGTCTTCATACTGTAGTGAATATTTTTATCTGATGCCCACGGGGAAAACCAATTCACTTCGACCATTTGATTATCGGTGAGCGGAATTGTCATGAGGGATTCGCCCTGTTTGTCATTGAGATAGATATAGTCATCCTCAATAATAACGTTATTTTTATCGACACCGAGAAAGATCCTGGCCATATCCAGTGCAAGCGTAAGGTATGTGGGACCAGGCGTATAGGCAAACATCGGCACCCAACGAGGCGTATTGCCCGGGCTATACTGATCATTAACATTAATGAGACCGAGATTACCCCCATCGGTACCGATGAGCGTGGCGCTTGGTTGTTCCGGCAAAGAATTGAGATTAGGGTTGATGTAGCCCTTGTAGATAAAAGGAAATTCTTTAAGCGAGTATTCACCCTTACCAAGAGGATCAAACTGGGAAGTATAGGTAGCAGCGAGGACGATCCCGGGCTCTCGATCAATCACGCGCTTAAAGGCTTCGTTGTCTAGCTTTACCTTACTGGGGTCGACGAGGATGGAGTGTGCGGAGTCTGAAAAAACAGCATCAATGCCTACGACCTTCACCTTACCGAATTTAAAAAGCGCGTCTACGGTCTCCGCAAAAAAGACACGCGGGAGAGGTCGCTCGCCCATGAGCTCGATGGCTTCGGAATCCAAGTTTACATAAATGAGTTTAACGGGGTTGTCTAATTCGCCTCGTACGCGGAAACGCCAGTCCAGAGATTCGTATTCCAGATACGTGAGCCAACCCAACCAGCTTGCCAATGCCCAGGTAAACGGGATTGCCAATAGAGCAAAAAAAAGCTTAAAGGAAAACGCCTTTGAGGAAGCAAACATATTTACAATAAAAAACCAGAGGGGTCTAATTACATAATATAATTACTGATATGAATTCGGTAAACAAGCATAAAACAGAAACCGCTTTCTGCTACGCCGTAGAATCTACTTTATTATTGAGCAGAAATTGAATATGCTTTCCCTCTACAAAAGAGCATTAAGAAGTTCATGAAAGCAATAGAAGATTTAGTGCAAACAATAGCAACGTTACGAGACCCGGAAACCGGCTGCCCATGGGACCTGCAGCAGACTCACTCCTCTCTTGGAAAACATTTAGTGGAAGAGACGGCCGAGATATTAGACGCGGTTGATCGTGACGACATGGACAATTTGAGAGAAGAGTTGGGAGATTTATTAATCGGAATTCTCATGCATGCGCAGATGGCGAGTGAGCGCGGTATATTTTCATTTGCAGACGTGGTGAAGGGAGCGGAAGCGAAATTGGTACGCAGGCACCCGCATGTGTTCGGCGATAGTAAAGTAGAAACGATGGAAGAGCTCAAGGAGCAATGGGAATCGATCAAAGCTCAGGAGAATCAAGAAAAAGGGCGTGTGGTAACGAGCTCTAAAAAATTCCCCAAAGGCCTGCCCGCGTTACTCTACGCAAAAAAAGCGTTTGAAGAAATGTCCCAAAGCGGAAGTGATTTAATGACATTTTTATCCGCACAAACCGGTGGAAGTTTAAAGGCGATGAGTGAGCAAGCAACCGAGCAAAGTTTGGCATTACAATTGCTTATACCGGTTATGATTTGTACAGAAAAAGGATTGGATCCAGAGATGATATTAAGACGGATGGTAAACCAATTACTCGAGCAATTTGAGCAAACAAATCAGGAGTAACTTTCTTTAAATAAGAGAAAAGATATGGATTACGAGTTGTTGGATTCGATCACAGTGAATGCTTCGGGAGGAGAAGTTGCCACCATCTTTTACAAATGCTACGCTTCAAGCAAAGCGAGAAATATATCGTTGACCATAAAAGACAACTGCTGGGTAAGGATTGCCATCCCTAAAAGAGCTCAGGAGAAAGACGGTTTAAAATTTTTACAAACGAAAGCAGAATGGGTATTAAAACATCTACAGCGCCCGCAATTACTGAATAAAAACAAAGGGAAGTGTTTACTCAACCTCATTGAGAACGGGCAGATTGTTGGGTTTATACCTGATACGCGCGTGATGTATCGGTTAGGGCAAAAAAAAATTTCCTGGGTATATGATGAAACGGAGAATCTTTTGGTTTTAAATTTGTCTCAAACGACGCCCTGTTTACGGGAAATAAGAGCACTATTGGTTTCCTTTTCTAAAAACACGCTCCCGGAGCATACGATCAATTTGGCGAAGCGAGCCGGTATAGAAGATAAATTGCGCCGCGTGACGGTTCGTAACCAGCGGACGCGTTGGGGGTCTTGCACCTCATTGGGGACAATTTCCCTAAACTGGCGGTTAATTTTATTGCCAAAGCATTTGCATGACGCGGTGATTCAACATGAGTTAGCCCATTTGCTTCACATGAACCATGGACCAAAGTTTAAGCAAGCGTTGGCAAAGTTGGATCCGGCGTATGAGTTTCACAGCAAGCTATTAAACCAGCTCTCGCCTCAGATTATTTCACTATAAGGCGTTTTGTTTAAAAAACAAAAAAAAGACCCTCTAATGAAGAAGGTCTTTTGAAAATTAAAGTTACTGAATGCCAGGATTATTCCGTTTTTAGCTTTTCGGCTTTATTCTCCTCTGGGAGGACGATAGGAGAAACGTCATAACAATAAGGGAAAATGCACATAAAGAATGAAAGCCAGTAGCCGCTACAATCATTGCTTAACTGTGACAAAATAGGATCAACAAACGGAGCCATCCAGTGCTCGAGATCTGAGAAAATATCCCCAAAGCCGGTACCGACTTTGTCTAAATAGAAAAAGGAGAAATTACCCCTTAACGCAAGAGCTCCTAGAACAACAACCGTACAGACAAAAGATTGCAAGACGCGCTTGTATTCACCATTAGAATACATACGGCTGTAACGATCTATTATGCCCGTAAGCGCCGCGGATAACGTTGAGGCCGCGTTCACGGAAAATTTTGCCAATAAAGGAATCAACACGAGTTGTTTGCCGGCATAGTTCGCAACCATCATGCATGCGAGATTTAAACACAACTTGCCGATATTCTCCACACTCGTAGGAGTAATAAGAAGCGCAACCGTACGACCAAAATTCCCTAAAATCTCTTCAAAAGAAATAGGCTCAGCAGTGTTCTTTTCATTTATAGAGGCATCTACATATTTGCCTATGTATTGACCTGCTAAAAAACCGCCAATGAAACGCGCTGTTCCTTCCAGGGCATAAACCGTTCTTCTAGAAACCTCTTTGTACCAAAAAGTGTTATATTCTTTTTGCTTTAAGCCTTCTATGTCTTTTTTATCGATAGCTCCATACCAGAGGTTACTGATACCATCGATAACATTAAGGAAGGATGTGAAAAGAACCGTTTTACAGAAGTAGCCCGGTTCCTTTTCCCCTGTTTTAGGAAAAGTGAAATCAGACACGCTACGATAAAGTTCAGAAAATGATTTTACCCCAGGCATTTCTCCCGGTATGTATCTGTAATTATAATAAGACTTATTTGTCTGTAGCTTTTCCATAATAGTTACATTAAAATTAACCACGCAAACGTTGTCAACTTGTATCTAATAGCGCTTTTTCTCCATTAATAGTGTTCATCAGAAAGTATTACAGTTAAAACGAAGACGTTTATTTTATTGGAAAAAATGAGAGAATGCGTATAATGCAATTAAAGGGACTAAACTAAACAATACTATTCCCGAATTATTCGTTATGAAGCCCCAAGACCTGACGACAAATCGCAAAGCGTTGACTATCAACCTTGACCCACAAATATACGGAACCATTGCTGAGATTGGGGCAGGACAAGAAGTAGCACGCTACTTCTTTAAAGCCGGTGGTGCCGCGGGAACGATTGCCAAGAGCATGTCTGCCTATGACATGAAGTTCAGCGATGAAATTTACGGGAAAGCCACGCGGTACGTCTCGAGGGAACGCCTGCAGATGATGCTCGACCACGAGTATAATTTATTAGAAGAACGGCTAGGCGAGGCCAGGGGCGATGACACTTGTTTTTTCGTATTTGCGGACACCGTTGCCACCCGCAGCTATAAAGGCAATAACGAATGCCATGGCTGGATGGGGTTACGCTTTCAGTTAAAACCGAATAGCTTGCCGGATGAGATTATTGTGCATGTGCGCATGTTAGACACTTCAGCGCAATTACAGCAAGACTCATTAGGCGTTATCGGCGTTAACTTAATGTACGCTGCGTTTATCTATTACAACGACAGCAAAACTTTTGTAGAATCCCTGGCAGACAACCTGGGGACAGATCGTATAGAAGTCGATATGATTGGCTTTTATGGCCCCACATTCGACCATGTAGACAACCGTGTACTGAGCTTACAGTTAGTCGAGCAAGGCCTCACAAACGCCGTGATGTTTGGCCCGGACAATACAGTTTTACAACCCTCTGAAGCATTGTACAAAAAAGCGCTTTTAGTCGAAAGAGGATCCTTCCGCCCCGTGACAAACGTCAACATAGATATGTTTGAGTGCGCGGGAGCCCAGTTTATACAAGAACCACGCGTACAAGGCGAGCAAGTGATGGTCTTACTTGAAATCACCATGAACAATTTACTCGCTACCGGTGTTGACCTGGACGACTTTTTAGCGCGCGTGGATATCATATCATCCCTAGGGTACAATGTTTTGATATCGAACTACCCGGAATATTTCCGATTAAGCGCGTATTTTAGACGCTATACCCAAAAGATGATCGGTATTGTGCTGGGCATAAACCACTTATTGGCCATTTTCAACGAAGCCTATTATCAAAAGCTCGATGGGGGTATACTGGAAGCTTCAGGACGCTTATTTAAAGAAAACGTGAAACTTTACGTTTACCCGATGAAAGCAAATGCCTTCAACCAGTACGCGCAATTGGACACCAAAGGTTCGTATTCCCACGCCAGCTTTTCGCCCGAACACGAAGTCGTAAGCGTTGTACAAGACGTCTTAATTACGGCGGAGAACATACAAGTGAAACCGAATTTGCGGCATCTGTTTATGTTCCTACGCGAGAATCATTTTATTGAAGCCATCTCTGGCTACAACCCCAGTTATCTGGATATCTTTTCCAGAGACGTGCTCAAACGCATACAAAACAGAGACAGCACGTGGGAAGAGACTGTCCCCCCCCTTGTTGCCAGTATGATTAAAGAGCGCGGGCTATGGAAAGCCCGTAAAGAAGAGCACCACGAGTCTTAACTTTCGAGCATCCTCAATCGCTTGGCCTTAATAGGGAATTGCAGAATAACTTCAGTGCCCTGCCCTTCCTGAGAATCAATACCGATGCGCCCGCCGTGTTCACGCATGATGCGTTGGACAATCATCATACCCAGGCCATGCCCCTCCTTTTTCGTTGTAAAATAAGGCTGAAAAATCTTTGAAAGATCCTGCTGACCTATACCAGAGCCATTATCCTTTACGCGAATATATACCCACTCGTTATCCGCGCTTGGCGTGATTGTAAGGACACCGCCACGCGACATAGCCTCCATACCATTCTTAATGACATTAAAGAAGACCTGCTTGAGTTGATTTTTATCCGCGAGAATGTAAGGAACCTCTTGAGAAAGCTCTACCTCTACTCGAATACCGAAATTTTCGAGCTCATGGGCTTGGGTAGCCAAGACCTCATCGAGCACCTTTAAAGGAGAAACAGCTAATAGATCCGGATTTTGAGGACGAATCGCGTTTAGGAAGTGGTTAATGATGCCATCAAGACGCTCCACCTCGCTCATACAGACCTGTACGGAATCAGCAATCTTCTCAGTTTCCGGAATATTTTCCAATTGCTTCAATTTCCGCTTAATCAAAGAAAGGTGAATATTGATGGCATTGAGCGGGTTACCCAGTTCGTGCGCGACCCCCGCCGCCAGCATGAAAATGGAAGAGACCCGCTCGTTTTCAATACGTTCCTCCGTTGAAAGCTTTTCCTCAGTGATGTCCGTTAAAATAACCGTAAACTTGTGGGTATCGACCTCCTCATTAGCCGTTGAGATCGTAAACGGCACCATGTGCATTCTCAGAACACGATGCTCCGGATACGCGATCTCCATTTCACGAGAAACAACGGAAGCAGACAACAAGGCACCCTGTACCCGCATAGATTGCGCGAGCTCCGGCACTAATTTCCACAAAGTCGCGGAACCAACATCTTTATCCTTTAGGCCTATTAAATTTTTAGCCGTGTGGTTAGAGTACTCAATCAAACCCGTTGCGCTGATGACGAGGATACCCTCATTAATCGTATTAAAAACGGTTTCCAGAAGCTCACGCTCACGAGCCAGCCGCTGAACAAGGATAGTCAGGTTAACGGAATCCAAATCATCCAACCGCCCCAAAATTTTCTCCAAATGGCTACTTAACATAATACACTACACGCACGCAATTCACTTACAATATGTATACAAGATATTGCAAAAGAAGTGAAAGAAAAATTAAGGCAATATAGGATAATATTGAACATTGATTATTGAAAGTTGAGACAAATACAGACATGCTGTACGAGGCATGAGCGCATTAGGATATATCAACCTCGGACGGAAAGTGAACCGACTTTCCGGATGGCGATTACTTGCGCTATGGCCGTTGAGTATGTTACTACGCTTATGGAACCGAACGCTTCGGTTTTCCGCGCCTCCTGAATTATTAACCTATATACAGAGCAGCGACCGCGAGCCCGCAATCTTTGTATTTTGGCATAATAGGCTATTCGTGGTGGCGGAAGGCTACCGGCGATTAGGCTGGAAGAAAAAGATTTTCGGCTTAGTCAGCGCAAGCAAAGATGGCAGCTGGCTGGCAGCTCTTTTTCAACTACTAGGCATTGGCGCTATTCGAGGATCCAGCAGCTGGAGGGGCTCCAGAGCGATCAAAGAATTAATAAATGTCCTTGAAGCCGGGCATGATGTCGCCATTACACCAGATGGCCCTCGCGGCCCTTGTTATGCTTTCAAGGAAGGCCCTGCATTATTAGCAGAGAAAACGGGTGCTCCTATATGGCTCTGTGCTTGCAATTTTGAAAAAGCGTGGCGCTTAAAAAGCTGGGATAGGTTTTATATACCCAAGCCATTTTCAAAAATCACGATCGAAGCTGTGAAAATAGAAAACAGCTTTCCCGAGAAGCCTTTAGATCACCAAATGCTCCGGGAAGCGTTGTTAAAGATGACGAAGGATATTTAGCCTTAGAAGTTAGGATAAACGTCCGTTGCCTTACCGGCCGCAACACGCATATTCTCGCCATCACACCAGCAATCCTCATTATCATTAATGAGAAGTTTGAATGTGATACCCTGGGTCGGGCTCTGGGCCTTATAAATCCATTCATCACCCGTCTTGTTTTGCATGGGGATGCCTTGTTTCCAATTCAATCCACCACCTTCGCCACGGATATAGAGGGTGTTACCCCATCCGATATCAACATGAGCGCGGATAACGGACTCAAATGTTTTCGCCGTACTTTTAGCCTTGGAAACTATTGGTGCTGCCATTTTGCTAGCAGGTTTACCGTTCGCAGGTGCTGGCTTCTTTTTTGTTTTGGGGCTAGATTTTTTTTCTAATACTTGGGCCATAATCTATAGGGGGGGGTTATTAAACATAGTTTAGAAATCATAAATTGCTATGACAAGAGAAAAACCACTTTTTTTTATATTAAATATATTAAAGTGCTAGAATGGGGCATAAATATATACTATTTTAGCAGAATGAGAGCGGTTATACAAAGAGTGAGCGAGGCATCTGTTGCAGTTGATGGCAGCGTAACGGGATCTATAGGCAGGGGGTTATTGGTCTTTTTAGCGGTGCATCGCGATGACGGCATCACGGATGTTGACTGGATGTGCGGCAAGATAACCGCTATGCGAATTTTTGGGGACGATGAAGGCAAAATGAACCGATCTGTTGTAGATATAGCGGGGGAGATTTTATTGATCAGCCAATTTACGCTTTTTGGCAACATGCGTAAAGGATCTCGACCCTCTTTTAACAAATCCGCGATACCGGAAGTGGCCATTCCGCTCTATGAAGCTGCTTCTAAAAAATTAGAAACTTTGTTAAACAAACCGATCCCTCAGGGGATTTTTGCGGCTCATATGGATATAAACGCTCAAAACGATGGCCCCGTAACCATTATCCTGGATTCTAAGGAGAAAGATTTGTAGCGATAGGCCGGGGACAGTTGACAAAAGCGTTAGCGCTTGATAGATCACTTAATAAGAAAGCTTGTGGGTTATCAAGTGGACTTTGGGTTGGAACCTATTATGGATTTCTCGGAAAGAATTTACACACTGGAAGACCTTAAGAAATGGAAACACGCAGGGAAAAGCCTCGCTGTAATCGGCCACCCGATTGAACATTCCTTAAGCCCCGTGATGCATAACGCGGCGCTGGCAGATATAGCACTCTACAATACCGCGATCAAGGACTGGCATTATTATAAATTTGATATCGTGCCTGCTGATTTAAAAGAAGCAATCGAGTTAATGTATACGCATGGTTTTCGAGGGATTAACTTAACCATCCCTCACAAAACACTGGTGATGGATCTTGTCACCCAAATTGACCCATTAGCAAAACGAATAGGTGCGGCAAATACATTAACCTGGGCACCCGGGAGTTTTATGGCCTTTAATACGGACGCGCCCGGAATAGAGAAAGCCATCGAACAAGCTTTCCTGGTTTCGTTTCGTGGCAATAATGTTATATTGCTCGGCGCTGGAGGAGCAGCCAGAGCGGCCGCTGTTCAAGCAATCCAATCGGGTTGCGAATCGTTATGGATAGGGAACCGGGATCAACAGCGCTTGCAGAAGCTGCTTGATGATTTAAAACAGTTTACTCAACGAGATAACATACACGGATTTCCAATCAACCAATTGCCGGAAGCATTGCCCAAAGAAGGAATCGTTATTAACGCAACATCAGTTGGCATGTCTCCTGGGGACCCTGCTCCGATAGGCCTGAACACGTTTAGTAACAATATTTACGTGTATGATATGATCTACTCCCCTCCACTAACCCCTTTGTTAAGACAAGCGCAAGTATTAGAAGTTCCTTACGCGAACGGCCTAACCATGCTCGTCCAACAAGGAGCCTTAGCCTTAGAATTATGGACAGGTGCTATAGCGCCCGTTCGGACAATGATGGCGGCAATCGAGCGTTGCTTACTTTAATTTAGTTATTGATTTTCAGTGCCTTAAGGCTTACTAATACAAGTATCGTTACAGCAAATGTTTAGCCTCGCATCACGATTTTCCGCCGAATATCCCCTACTGATGGCATTCTATGTTTTTATCCTTGGAGCTATTATAGGGAGTTTTCTAAATGTATGTATTTACCGTATTGCGGAAGGAACATCTATCGTAAAACCAAGATCGCGTTGTCGTAGTTGCGGGAAAACAATTGCTTGGTTTGATAATATACCGATCATCAGCTGGTTCGTGTTGAGAGGAAAATGCCGGCAGTGTGGAGCGCCCATAGCGTTTCGTTATGTTTTTATTGAAGTGCTCACGGCTGTTCTATTTGTATTAAGCTGGATGTCTTTGGATGGTGAAATGGTGTTCGTGGGGTTTGCTTTTACCGCCATCATGATCTGTGTGGCTTTTATTGATTTTGACCACTTGATCATACCCGATTCACTCTCGGTCGGAGGCATGTTCTTAGGAGTCGTCCTTTCATTTGCGTTTCCTATCCTTCATGGGCAGAACAACCCAGACCCTTATTTAATCAACGGGCTACGCTCGATGTTATTGGCCGTAGCCGGCGTTATATTTGGATCCGGTATATTGCTATGGATTGCGATTATAGCAGAAACGATTCTGGACAAGGATGCCATGGGCTTTGGGGACATCAAGCTACTGGGCTGCATAGGCGCTTTTTGTGGCTGGCAAGGCGCTTTGTTTGCTATCTTTGGCGGCGCTTTACTGGGGGCATTATTTACCCTACCGGTATTGATTTCTCAAAAAATGGGCCTATCTAATCCCAAGCAATTGATTGAAAAGGAAACGATAGCGCCGTGGACGAAGGTGCCTTTTGCATCTGAGGAAGAACTGGAAGAATTAAAGACATTGGCTGAATCAACGGCTATTGCCAAGAATACGCCTGATATCAGAATTCCTTTCGGCCCCTGGCTTTCGTGTGCGGCTGTGATTTATTTCATTCTCCTCAAAACGGATATTAACGCTTACTTTAATTTTGTAAGGGATATGATTTTCCTACCTATCTTTTCTTAGGTAAAACAGGAATCAACTGGGATCGTAGATTTTTGCGAAACCATCTTTGTCTATCCATCCCTCTCGGCCTTCAGCCGTTTTAACAAGAAGAAAGTCTTCCGCGCTTTTAAGGGCTACCGCAATCGTACCCGGGAAAAGATAAGTGATCACCGGGCTTTTATCTGTTGGAGCCACTTTTAAGGGGGATTCTTTTCCGAGCACAACGCCTAGATTACGATCAAGATGGTATCCCCACAAGCCGACAAAGCTCAGGCAGATGCAGAGGGCAAAAAGCGTTATCAAAGAATAAGACACCATGCCTTGCCATGAAAACAAGTTTTGAAAAACAAATAAAAACACCATGATCCAAAAGCTGGCCGTTAATAGCCAAGCCCAGGTATTTATATTGAGTTTTTGGGAATACTCACGAAGCTGAGAGACAGGAGGCGCTTTTAGACCCTCTGCTTCACGCACAAAGGCTAAGTTAGCTCGTGCGTCCGCATCCATGGGATCTAAAAAGAGGGCTTGGGAATAGGATAAAACAGCATAGCCGGGTTGATTATTTTTAAAATAAGCGTTACCGAGATTATACAACAAAGCCACGGATGCCTGTTCTTGAAGCGCTTGGGTATATTGATCAATCGATGCTGTGTAGTCATCTTGTTGGTACGCCTCGTTGCCTTGAATAAAAAATTGTTCGGGCGATTCAGCTATTAGATAGCAAGTACCGCATAACAGGCCGGTTATCAGAATTAAAATGGTTTTCATAAATTTAATAACTCCTCAAGTTTAACATACAATTTCTCAAAAGTCTTATGCTCCTCCTGCCCTACTTTTTTCTGTAGAGAAGCGCCACCGCTAAAGCGCACCCTATCTGCTTCATCAAAGAAACGGCGTAAATCGTCTAACAACGATTCATCCGCGCCATGGGAGCGCAAGAACGTAGCCACTTCGGCCCACGTGAGCACTTCGGAACGATTGCCTTCTTTTTTCGCGATCACCGCGCACGTTAGTTTTTGAGCAGCTAGATAAAACGCTTCCGCATCCTTTGCTTTGCGAACCGTGTGAAAACGATTATGGATATCTGCTTCAGCAGCCTTATTACGCAAATAGTCGGTATCATCCTTTAACCTTAACTGGCGCTTGCGAATAAAGTATACCCCTAAAATAAGGATTAAAGGAACAAGCTGCCCCGTCAGGAAAAGAGGCGAATAAAATACGGGTTTATCAGAAGTAACCCACTTTCCGCTGGTCAACTTTATAGGCAAGAGTTCTTGTTCTTTGGGCGCTTCTTCTTGCTTCACTTTCTTCTTTACTACAGGAGCGGCCACCTGGCCTTCGACCGCACGGACATTGAGCGGCATCGAGGGCAGGTTATTTTCAACATAGCGCCCGATTACGGGATCAAAGAAATTATAATCCAGCGAAGGCGTTTGGACGATGCGGTCGTTTTCGGGAATCATGATATACTCGAATGTCTTCTTCCCTTTATAGCCAAATTTATCATCCGGGAAAAACTGGCTCTTAGGCTCATAGATCTTCCAACCCTTCACCTTATTTACTGTAGGAGCAGGTGCCGCGGCAAAATTACCCTCACCCGTCATCTCAACACGCAACGTAAGGGGCTCCCCCACACTAATCTCTTTAGACGACAGTTCCGGCGCGCGTACTTTAAAATCGCCTACCGCTCCCGTGAATTTATCCGGCTTGCCTAATTGAGGTAACATAACAATTTCAAGCCTTCTATCACCCGTTGTGACATGGATTTGCTCGTTTTCGGTAAAAAGATCGTTAAAGAAATTATCAAACGTACTATTCATGAAGCCACTGGTTTGGCGGGGTTTTTCCACCACGACATCCAAGTGAAACGTAATGTCTTGAACGCCTGATTTCACCGGCGTGATAGTCGTTTCCCAGGTAAATGTATTATAGAGGTTGCCGGCATAGGTAATGGAGCCGCGTCGGGGCTCCGGGTTAAACGGGCTACCTGCAAAACCATCTCCCACCTGCATGGGATAAGGCGTAATAATACTGCCACGCACACGACTATCCACAAACAACGTAACAGAAGCCGGCATAGACTCTCCCAAGTAAATTCGCTCACGTGGTATATTCAGATCCATGATAAATAATTTATCAGACGCTTGTGTAGCCGCCAGCTTAGGCTTTTCCCCTTCACCGAGAACACGCAATGTAGCTCCTTCCGTGCCGATCTCCTGCCCACTCACCATGATCTTCAAGTCAGCAACCTTATAATCTCCGGGCTCCTCTGGTTCCATAAGGTAGTAATAGACACCCTGCACGTTCATTTTACCATTAACCAATTGTATATTTGACTGCGCGCTGGCAGGGGTATTCTTAGCCTTCAGGCCCTTTGGCAAACTTCTAAAATCGATCTTCGGGGTGGCCTGAGACCCTTCCACGACAACCTTTAAGTAGGTTTTCTGGTTCAGGCAGATCTCCTCCGGCTCAAAATTCATTTTCACCGCAATATCCGCTGCCATCAAGCACAAGGGCGACATTACGATGGAAAGCAAAACTATTGCGGGCATTCTTAAACTATATTTCATAACTTACCAGTCTTTATATTGGCTATTGGTTGATTGAAAAGTGTTACCGGACTCGTTAGACGTGGGTAATTTTTTCTCGGAATCGCGCAGCGCGTTTAGCAACTGCCTAGCCTCATCTCGAGACAATTGTTCCGATTCATTCTCTTGACCCTCTTCTTTATCCCGTTGTGATTCCTCTGGCTTACCCTCGCCCTCTTTTTCCTCAGGCTTCTGTTCTTGAGGCTGCTGCTGATCTCCAGGTTTTTCATCTTTTTGATCAGATTGCTTTTGATCCTCATCCCTCTGCTGATCAGACTGATTATCCTTATTTTGATCCTGTTTATCCTCTTGATCTTTTTGTTGATCAGATTGCTGCTGTTGATTCTGTGAATCGTCCTTGTTTTTTTTGTCCTCCTTATTCTGCTGATCTTGCTTCTGTTGCTGTTGTTGCTTTTCTTGCTCTATTTTCTTTTTCAACTCATCTAACTTTCGTTTCACAAATTCATAATTTTCTTTTGCCTGGGAGTGCTCCTTGTCCAGCCCCATAACGTTTTCATAGTCCTTTAACGATTCTTCCCAGAGCTTAACCGTCTCCTCCTGCTTATCTTTTAACAAACGCTCGCCCTGGCGATATTTCGCGTCCCCCATGTTAAAAAAGGCTCTTTTTTGCAATTCCGTATTATCGGTATGTAAAGCATCCTCAAAAGCCTTATTCGCTTTTTCATATTCTCCTTCTCGATACAAGCTCGTTCCCAGATTATAACTCAACAACGCATTTTCTTTATCCTTATGTAAAGCCTCGGCATAAAGTTGGGATGATTTAGCGTAATCCTTCTCTTCATAGGCCTTATAAGCCTCATAGGCCGAAGCCTCCAAATGCTTAGGAAAAAGGACAAATAACAGCAAAACCACTACCGCAGCGGGCGCAATGGATTTTCGTTTAAAGAAATTACGTTTTCGCGTGCCCATAATGGCCTCCAACATCAAACAATAAATGGCTAATCCAAGCGGCCACTGAAAGCGATCAATCGCGACACGCTCCATTTTACTGGCTAAATCCTGCTCCGGTATTAAGGCCAGACCAGCCTCATAGACTTGCTCCAACCCCTCGCCCCCAATACCAAAGGGCACATAAAAACCATTCGTCTCCTCCGCAATCTTACGCAAGGTAGATTCATCCAACGTTGTTTTCACTAACTTGCCAGCGGAGTCCCGTAAATAATCCGTACCGCCGCTTTTAGTACGTATAGGAATGAGCTCGCCTTGCTTCGTTCCTATACCAACCGTATAAATCGTTATACCCTCGCCGGCGGCTCTTTGCGCTTCCTTGATACCGGATTCCTCCAAGTCCTCCCCGTCCGTAATGAGCACCAGAATCTTATGGTTTTTATCATTTCTGAGCGCTTTAGCGGCAACCCTTATAGCAGAAGCGATGTCCGTACCCCCACGCGCAATCGTATCCGTATCGATACTCTCTAACGTTTGTTGAAAGGCATCATAGTCTAACGTTAACGGGCATTGCAAAAAGGCTTCCCCCGCGAACGCGATCAACCCCACCTGATTACCGGAAAGTTTTTTCAGGATATCGAGTATACCGAGCTTGGCGCGCTCAAGGCGATTTGGTTTTACATCCTCTGCCAACATACTTCTAGAAACATCCAAGGCGATGAGCACATTGATGCCCCGTGAATGTTTCTCTCTAAACTCAAAACCCCACTGCGGCCTGGCCAATGCTACAAAGAGAAAAGCTATTCCCAAAACAACCAAGAGTTGTTTAAAAGTGTGTTTTTTTTGGCTAAAGGAGGTTAATAATTTTTCGCGTAGGTCTTTGGATACAAAGGCATCTAATAACACCAGCCTACCTTTATTTGCTTTATAAAAGAAAAACAAAAGGAGCAGTATTACTACCGGCAGGCTATAAATCCAATAGGGCGAAGCAAAAGTCATGGCACTTGTCTCAATCTTGTATTGGCTAAAATAAGTTCAGTTCCCAGTAACAATAAACCAGCAATGACAAACCAGGGGTAAAGCTCTACGTACTCGGAGTAACGTTGGAGTTTGACCTCTGTTTTTTCCAGTTGGTCAATATCATCATAAATCTTTTTCAATTGATCCAGATCTTCGGCACGATAGGCCTGGGCGTTGGTGATTTTGGCAATGTTATCGAGCATCTCCATATCCACAGGGAACGTAGCTTCCGCAATATAAGGTTCGCCAAACGGGTTTTTTGCGATCTGCCCATTTTGATCCAGAAAATAGGAAGGCACAACCCCTTCTTTGCCGATCGCGATCGTATAAACTTTCGTATTAAAGGAGGCTGCTGCCTCTGCGGCGGTTATGGGGCTTATTTTACCGGAGTTATTCGCACCGTCTGTTAACAAAATAACCAGGCGGCTCTTGGATCGTAGATCCCGCATACGGTTCACGCACATAGCGATTGCACTACCAATCGCGGTACCATCTTCGATCAAACCAGGCTGTAGGCGCTCCATATTTTGCTCTATCCAATCGTGGTTAAGGGTCAGGGGGCTCACCAGATAAGGATTTCCGGCAAACGCGATTAACCCGATGCGGTCATTTCGCCTACGGCGTATAAAGTCATCTAATACCGATTTGGAAACATCGATACGAGTGACAGGTCGATTACTCGTAGAAAAGTCTAGCGCTAGCATGGAGGAGGAAATATCCACAGCGAGCATGATATCCACCCCGGATGATTCTACCTCCGAAAAGCCTTTACCTAACTGCGGCCTAGCCAATGCCATCAACAGGAGTGTGAGTGCAATAATTCTAAAGAAAAATAATATATTACCCGCTTTCACCCTGTGCAGGCGCGAAACTTCTTTAGCAATCGAGGTGCTGGAAAAGATTAACGCGGGAGCCCTCCCCTTTCGCCCACGCAACAAGAAAAGCAGGGGCAACAGGAGCAGCAGCCATAACAGATAGGGAGAATGAAATTCAAAATGCGCCATTTTTAGGAAATCTTAACGCGTCTTATAATAAACTCATTTAAGGTTCAGGGAGTAATATCCTAATGGATTAGCCCATTCAATTGCAAGCTTGTGCTCTGAAGAAAGAGTGTCTGGTTTATAATAGGAAAATGAAGCTCGCTCAGGGCTCCCCACCCATAAGCCCATTAAATCTTCAATTCCTCAACTTTGAGGTCTAGCATGGACGTTCCGTTTTTACGAGCTAAGGTCATGGAAATATAATATTTTAGAAGCATTTTGTCATCCTTGGCATATTTGTCTCTGTTCTTAAAATAAGCTTCCAAGAAATGGAATGAATGCCCGCTGAGATCTTCGAATTCTTTTAAATCTTCAGGCCATTCTACGCTGTGGAGCATGTATTCACTACTTATTTTCTCGTTAGTTATTATATAATGCTTCTCTATGCGCTTAATCAGTTCTTGGTAATGCTTACGACTCGAATGATTTAAGGGAAAGGTTATACTCGTAAATGAAGATCTTCAGGCAGATTTCGTGCATATGTTGAGTTTTTGAGAATGAAAGCGTTTTGCGAACAAATCGACCCAGACGTTGTCTAAGCGTATTATTCCAACGCTCAATGTGAGCTGTTTGACCACTTTCTTTACCCACGCTTTTGTGGGTTTGATTGCTGAACACTTCTCTATAGCTATTCCAGTAATCACTGAAGCTA